>NZ_KB906861.1:0-266359 GCF_000381685.1 Nocardiopsis sp. CNS-639 | reverse complement strand
TGGCGGGTGTAGTCGCTGGCGGGGTTCTCGTACACCGCGTCGCTGTCACCCATCTCCACCACCTCACCCGCACGCATCACCGCGACCCGGTCACTCA
This sequence comes from Nocardiopsis sp. CNS-639, assembly GCF_000381685.1. Lineage (NCBI taxonomy): Bacteria > Bacillati > Actinomycetota > Actinomycetes > Streptosporangiales > Nocardiopsidaceae > Nocardiopsis > Nocardiopsis sp. CNS-639. Next base: position 266,262 of record NZ_KB906861.1, on the reverse strand, counting down.
CCTGACGCACCACCGCCAGATCATGGGCCACGAAGATGTAGGTCAACCCGAAGTCGTCCTGCAACTCCGACAACAACCGCAACACCTGATCCTGCGTGGACACGTCCAACGCCGACACCGGCTCATCACAGATGATCAGCTTCGGCTTGAGGATCAACGCCCGCGCGATCGCGATCCGCTGACGCTGACCACCCGAGAACGCGTGCGGGAACCGGTTGTAGTGCCCCGGCTCCAACCCCACCCGCTCCAACAACTCCTGCACCTGACGGCGGATCTTCTTGCCGTCCTTCTCCCCCTGCACCCGCAACGCGGTCCCGATCGCATCGCCCACGGTCACCCGCGGGTTGAGCGAGGAGTAGGGGTTCTGGAAGACCATCTGCACGTCCCGGCGCAACGGGCGCAGCGCCCGCTCGGGCATGTGGGTGATGTCGCGGCCCTCGAACTCCACCCGGCCCCGCGTGGGCTCCAGCAGACGCATCACCATCCGCGACAGCGTCGACTTGCCCGACCCCGACTCCCCCACGATCCCCAGCGTCTCACCACGGTGCAGGTCGAAGGAGACCCCCTTGACCGCCCAGAAATCCGTGGCCCGACCCCACATACCGCCACGCACCTTGAACCGCTGCGCCAGATCCTCCACCCGCAGCAGGGGCTCGCCCCGCTCCTCCTTCGGCTCGGGGGTGAAGGGCCGGAAGACCTCGTCCGGCCCCTTGCGCCCCGCCTCGCCCACCGCGGCCGATCCCGACCTGCGGCGCTTCTCCTGGTCCTGCCGCTGGCCGCGCTCGGCCCGGTCGCGCGCCCGCCGATGAGCCCGGGAGACCTCCACGCGCGGCACGGCGGCCAGGAGTCCCTGGGTGTAGGGGTGCTCGGGCTCGGAGAGGACCTTGCGCACGTCGCCGCGCTCGACCGCGACGCCGTGGCGCATGACCACGACCTCGTCCACCGAACCCGCCACCACAGCCAGGTCGTGCGAGACCAGGATCAGCGCCATGCCCAGGTCGCGGCGCAGCTCGTCCAACAGGTCCAGGACCTGGGCCTGCACCGTCACGTCCAGGGCGGTGGTGGGCTCGTCGGCCAGCAGCACCTTGGGCTCGCACATCAGCCCCATCGCGATGACCACGCGCTGGCGCATGCCGCCGGAGAACTCGTGCGGGTAGGAGTTGATCCGCTTGCCGGGCTCGGGGATGCCCACCCGCTCCAGCGACTCCACCGCGCGGGCGTGCGCCTCGGCCTTGGTGGCCTTGGGCCGGTGGATGCGGTAGGCCTCGATCAGCTGGTTGCCGATCGTGTACTGCGGGTGCAGCGACTGCATCGGGTCCTGGAAGACCATGGCGATGTCGTTGCCGCGCATCCGCCGCAGCTTCTTGTCCGAGGCGCTGACCACGTCCTGGCCCGCGACCTCGATGGAGCCGGTGATCTTCGCCTTGCTGCCCCGGTGCAGGCCCATGAGGGCCAGCGAGGTCACGCTCTTGCCCGAGCCCGACTCGCCCACGATGCCCAGGGCACCGCCCGCGGGCACCTCGAAGGACAGCCCTTTCACCGCGTGAACGTCGCCGTCCATGGTCGGGAACGTCACCCGCAGGTCGTCCACGCGGACGACGGGGTCGGTCGAGGCCATGTCACTTTCCTTCGTTAGAGCTGCTCTGTTCAACGCTGTCGGTCGTCAGGCGGCGATGCGCACGCGCGGGTCGACGACCGGGTAGAGCAGGTCGACGATCAGGTTGCAGACGACGATGAAGACAGCGCCCATCAGGGTCACACCGAGCACCACGGGCAGGTCCTTGCCGATGATCGCGTCGATGGCGTAGGCGCCGATGCCGTTCAGGGAGAAGACCTTCTCCGTCAGGATCGCGCCGCCCAGGACCAGGCCGACGTCCAGGCCGAAGATGGTCACGATGGGGGTCAGCGTCGGGCGCAGCGCGTGCTTGAAGATCACGCGGCGCTCGCTCAGCCCCTTGGCGCGGGCGGTGCGGATGTAGTCCTCGCCCAGGACCTCCAGCATTCCCGCGCGCGTCTGGCGCGCGTACTGCGCCGCGTGCAGGAAGGCCAGGGTGACCCAGGGCAGGAACATCACCTGGAACCAGCCGACCGGGTCCTCCGTGAGGGGGACGTAGCGCGAGACCGGGAACAGCTCCCACTCGTGCACGAGGAAGGCCAGGGCGAGCAGACCGGTGAAGTAGATCGGCATGGACACGCCCACCAGGGCGGCGCTCATGGCGATGCGGTCGAAGATGCTGCCCTTCTTGACCGCGGAGAGGACGCCGACGGCCACGCCGCCGATGATCCAGATGATGGCCGCGCCCAGGGCCAGCGAGGCGGTGACCGGCAGGCGGTCGAGCAGCTGGGGCAGCACGGGGCTGTTGGTGGTGAAGGAGTAACCCAGGCAGGGCGCCGCGCACTCGATCGTCTCCCGGCCGAAGGTGTACTCGGAGCCGAGGACCAGACCCTTGACGAAGTCCATGAACTGCACGGCGATGGGCTGGTCAAGGCCCAGGCGCGCCACCGTGGCGTCGAGCGCCTCGGGGGTGGGGGCCTTGCCCACGTACATCGCGGCCATACCGCGCGGGGTCACGCCGGCCCAGCGGGGCAGGACGTAGAAGATCCAGAAGGTCACCGCCGTGACGACGGCGAGCAGCAGCAGTCCGGCGCCCAGGCGGCGGAGAATATAGTTCAGCATCGCGGTCGGCGGCGGGGGTACCCACGGGGCCGTGGCACCCCCGCCGCCATCACCTGCCTTCTCGTACTAGTTCAGGCCGGTCGGAGCACTAACCCCGGTCCACGCCCAGGGCCATGAAGTCGTACATCGCGTACGAGGACGTGTAGTAGACGTTGGTCAGCTCGTCCGAGCGGTAGAACAGCGCGCGGTCGAAGACGACCGGCAGGATGGCCGCCTGCTCCATGACCAGGGTGTCGATCTGCTCGTAGATGCTGGCGCGCTCGTCCGGGTCCTCGGTGGCCAGCGCCTCGTCCCACAGGGCGTTGATCTCCGGGTCGTCGAGCTCGGAGGTGTTGTAGTTGCCCGTGGCCTGGATGGCGTCGCCGTCGGTGATCTTGGAGGCGAAGCCGTAGCCGGTGGCCCAGTCGGGGATCCAGCCGGAGACGCTCAGGCCGATGTTGTTCTCACGGACGTAGTCCTGCGAGCCCGCGTACTGGGCGAAGAAGTCCTCGGCCGGGAAGGTCTGGATGTCGACCTCGATGCCCACGCGCTTGAGGGACTCCTGGAGGGACTCCGCGGTGGCGATGTCGTTGGGACGGCCGTCGCGGACCGCGATGGTGGTGCTGAAGCCCTCGGCCTCGCCGCACTCCTCCAGCTTGGCCTCGGCGGCGGCCAGGTCGCCCTTGTCGTCGTCGGAGGGGTACAGGTCCGACTCCGGGTTCGAGCCCTGGATGGTCGGCGGGAGCAGGTTGGTGGCGATGTCGCCGCCGGTCTCGCCGCCCCAGGCGCGGTGCAGGCTGTCCCGGTCGGCCGCGTACATGATCGCCTGGCGGCAGGCCACGTCCTCGATGACCGGGGTGTGGATGTTGACGTAGCGCAGCGCACCGGAGTACGGGTTGTCCAGGTTGGCCTGGGCGTCCTCGTCGGTGAGCAGGGTGCTCTTCATCGCCGGTCCGACGCCGACGCCGGACAGGTCGACGTCGAGGTCGCCGTTGACCAGGCGCTGGTCGATCTCGTCCTGGTCGACGCCGATCTGGACGGTGACCTCGTCAGGCAGGGCCGGGCGGATCGGGTCGGTCTCGGGGTCCCAGTGCTCGTTGCGGACCAGGTTGAGCTGCACGCCGGGCTCGTAGTTGCCGTCGAACTGGTACGGGCCCGAGGAGAGGACCTTCTCCTTGTACAGCGCGCCGCGGTCGGCCTCCACGGGCACCGGAGCGGTCTGCGGCTGGGTCAGCACGTACGGGAACTCGGAGAAGGGGTCCTTGAGGTGGAAGACCAGGGTGTAGTCGTCCGGGGTCTCGACCGCGGTGAAGGTCTCCAGCGGGTCGTCGACCTCGTAGACGTTGAAGGGCTCCTGGTCCAGGTGCGCCTCGAAGTAGCGCGGACCGTTGGGCAGCTCACCGCCGTTGTAGTTCGAGCGCGCGATGGCGTACTTGATGTCCTGCGCCGTGATCTCGGAGCCGTCCTCGTACTTGAGGCCCTCCTGGATCTTGACGGTCCACTCGGTGAAGTCCTCGTTGGGCTCGGGCATGCCCGCGGCCATGTCCGTGGTCAGCTCGGTGGACTCCTGGGCCGGCGCCGGGGTGAAGGCCAGCAGCGTACGGGCGTAGTAACGGGTGAAGTTCCAGCTGAACCCGTAGTAGGTGTCGCCCGGGTCGGTGGAGTCGAAGTCCGAGGAGATGGCGTAGCGCAGGGTGCCGCCGGTCTGGTCGGACGCGTTGACGACCTCGGTCGAGCCCTGGTCGAAGGCGGCGTCGGACGCGGAGCCTCCGCCGTTGGAGCCACCGCCCCCGCACGCCGAAAGGAGGATGGAAGCCGCCGCGCCGAGCGCGACGAAGCCGAGGGTGCGTTTCCTCAAGGAACTGCCTCTCATGCGAACCTGATGGTGATGATGGGATCAACCTGTCGTCGGATCCCTGCCTTGCGGAGGCCGGGCGGGTCAGCCTCCACCGACCGTGGGTCAGTCGGAGGTCTTGGGGTCGAAGGCGTCGCGCAGCCCGTCGCCGAACAGGTTGAACGCCAGGACGGTGATGAAGATGGCCAGGCCTGGGAACACGACGAAGTAGGGCGCGTTCGCGTACTGGGAGACCGCGTCGGAGAGCATCTTGCCCCAGCTCGGCGTGGGCGGGTTGATACCGACGCCCAGGAAGCTCAGGGCCGCCTCGAACAGGATGTTCGTGGGGATGAGCAGGGTCGAGTAGACGATGATCGGCGTGACCAGGTTGGGCAGGATCTCCCGGAAGAGGATGTGCCGGTTGCTGGCGCCCAGGCTCCTGGCGGCCTCCACGAACTCCCGTTCGCGCAGCGAGAGCGTCTGACCGCGGACGATGCGGGCGATGTAGGGCCAGTTGAAGAAGCCGATGATGAAGACGATGACGCCGATGCGCAGGCCGTTGCCGGTCAGGCCCAGGACGCCGTCGGGGATGACGCCCACGAGCGCGATGGCGAAGAGCATCAGCGGGAAGGCCAGGAAGACGTCCATGGCCCGGCTGATGACGGTGTCGATCCAGCCGCCCTTGTAACCGGCGATGATGCCGAGCACGGTGCCGATGAGCACGCACAGCAGCGTGGACAGGAAGGCCACCAGCAGGGAGATCTGGGCGCCGTAGACGATGCGGCTGAACAGGTCGCGGCCGGTCACCGGCTCCACGCCCAGCAGGTGGTCGGCGCTGATCGCGCCCCAGGGGTCGGTATCGAAGGGGTTCGGGTTGTCCGGGTCCCTCATCGGCAGCCCGGTGTTGGGCTCGATCAGGTCCTGGTGGAACTGGGTGGGCGGGTGCCCGAACCACTTGGCCAGGAGGGGCGCGAGGATCGCGGCGAGGATGAGCAGGACCACGACCACGCCGGAGATCATCGCGACCTTGTCCTTGCGCAGCCGCTGCCAGGCGATCTGGCGCAGGGACCGGTTGTCGGAGTCTCCGCGGACCCCGTGGGCCTGCGCAGCGACGTTCACGGCGTCGTTCTGCTCCGCCTGCTCCGCCGAATCGGGGGCATGCGAGGGCGCGCTCATCAGGCCACCACTCTCCACTCATACGCTTCTGGCCGAGGGGAACGGGTCAGAACCCACGCGTACGGCCGCAAGGAGGGGTGACCTGCGGTTCGCGCGCGGTGGGGCCGGCCGGTTCTCGACGCTGGCTGGCGTGGGCTTGCGTGTCGGCGGGGAGGGCGGATGACCCGTCCTCCGCAGACCCGGTCCGCGGGAGTGCGCCACATCACCTGAGGAGTTGGACACACCGGGACCGTTGCGCCCGGGCTGTTACACAGCGACCAACTTACTCGCGATCTGAACGCATAGCGTCCAATATCCGATCATGTATCTAAATCGTGACAAACAACGTTAAAAAGCCTATATAACAACAAAAGGCTACAGAGTTCGCATTCATCCGACGACCGGCCGCGAGCTGCGGCGACGTCCTCCACCGCCGCGCCCACGATACGTCCGAATATGCACCGGTTCGACCCCCCAAGAGGGACGCTATGGCAAGTGCTATACGTCTCAGCGTGTCCACGCGGGTGCGCAGGGCGACGGTCACGGGCGTGCCAGGACACCGCCACGGACACGTACGGTGACGGTCGCGGCGCACGCGAGGACGACGGCTCCGCGCGTGCGGAACCGTCGTCTCAGGGGTGCGCGGGCCGGGCCCGCGGTGGTCACTCGATGCCGCGCTTGCGCAGCAGTTCCTCGATGTCGCCCAAGTCGGAGAGGTCGTCGGCGGCCCCGGCCTTGTTGGGGACCGGCCCCACCTTCCCCTTGGCGCCCGGGGCCGCGGGGGCCGCACCGGGCTTGGCGGCGCCGGGCTCGGCCGCGCCGCCCGCCCCGCCAGTGGCCTTGGGCTCCTTGGCCCTGCCGGGGCGGGTGCCCACGTCACGGGCGCGCATGACGCCCGAGACGACGTAGAGCACCACCGCCAGGCCCGCCAGGGCCACACCGGCCCACACCGCCGGGTTGAACAGCAGGCCGACCAGGATGCCGAAGATGTTCATGGCGAACTGCCAGACGGCGTTCATCAGCCCGATCAGACCGGCGGCCAGCGGCAGCAGCGACCACGCCACGCCGCGCAGACCCGAGGCGGCGCCCTTGGCGCGCCACACGAAGAAGGAGATCACCAGTCCCGCGAGGGTGAGTCCGCCTCCCAGGACCAGACCGGTCATCCACGTCAAGTTCTCAGGCATGGGCCCAGTCTCCCATCCGGCGCCGGAGCGCACATCCGGTCGATCCCCTAGGTCAGGCCCCGGAGGCGAGGCCCCTGTACGCCCACGCTACTCCCGTACCCCGGACGGGCGGCCGGGGCACGGAAGAGGGCGTCGGGGCTGGTGGGGGCGGGGAGAGCCGCGAGGCCGGGGGACGGGCGGACCCGGGTTCAGCGGTCGGCGACCAGGGACTCCAGCCAGTCCAGGTCCACGCCCACCAGGCTGTCGCGGAACACCACGCCCTCGCGCGGCGGGATGTGCACGTGGTTGGGCACCGCGACCGTGACGCACCCGGCGTCGGCCGCCGAGGTCACGCCGACCACCGAGTCCTCGAAGGCCACGCAGCGCGCGGGGTCCACGCCGAGCCGCCGGGCGGCCCTCAGGTACGGGTCGGGGTGGGGCTTGTTCGCCTCGACCTCGTCCCCGGCCACCGAGTCGTCGAAGTTGTCCAGGCCGATCCCGCCGATCGCCGCCTGCACCAGCGTCCTCTCGGTGGAGGTCACCAGGACCACCGGGACCCCGGACTCCGACAGCAGGGTGACCAGCTCCTTGGCGCCCGGGCGCAGGTCGGCGCCCTCGGCGAGCCTGGCGCGGAACCTCGCGTACAGGCGGTCGGCGACCTCGCGCGGGGTGAGGTGGTGCGCGCCGGTCAGGTCGATGATGTAGCGGCCCACGGGCTCGGCGGCGTTGCCGACGTTGCGCTGGTGGTCCTCCTCGGTCCACACACCGCCCAGTTCGGCGACCAGGTCGGCCTCGGCCTCACCCCACAGGTGCTCGCTCTCGATGAGGGTGCCGTCCATGTCCAGGAGTACGGCCTGGAGGCGTCTGGCCTGGGGGGTCTCGGTGTCGGAGGCTTCGGGACTCAGCGTGCTCTGTTCGCTCATAGGTTCGGTGGCGCCTTCCGGACCGGGCGGCGCCACGCTCTCCCCTCGTGTGTCATGGGTTGCCCGCTGGCCCACGGGACACCCGGGCTGTGCGTCATCATCGTGCGGGACGCGGGGCGCCCGCGCCGTGAAGAGGACCTGTCGGCGTCCTTTCCACACTACGAACACTCGGACGCCTGCGGGTGGAGAGCTGCCCCACACTCCCGCACGCGCGCGGCCCCGGGGGCGGCGCGGCGGACCGCGCGCCTCCCGCACACGCGCGCGGCCCCGCCCCCCGGTCGGGGGACGGGGCCGCGCCGGGCGGTCCGCCTCGGACGAGCCGGTCAGACGTTGAAGTAGGTCGCCTCCGGGTGGTGGACCACGATCGCGTCGGTCGCCTGCTCGGGCACCAGCTGGAACTCCTCCGACAGGGTCACGCCCACCCGCTCGGGCTCCAGCAGGCGCATGATCTTGGCGCGGTCCTCCAGGTTGGGGCAGGCCCCGTAGCCCAGGGAGAAGCGGGCCCCCCGGTAACCGAGCTTGAAGAACGCGTCCAGCTCGGCCGGGTCCTCGCCCGCGAAGCCCAGCTCCGCGCGCACCCGGGTGTGCCAGTACTCGGCCAGGGCCTCGGTCAGCTGCACCGACAACCCGTGCAGTTCCAGGTAGTCGCGGTAGGCGTTCTTGGCGAACAGCTCGGCGGTGGCGCGGCTGATCGCCGAGCCCACGGTCACCACCTGGAAGGACACCACGTCCAGCTCCCCCGACTCCTTGGGCCGGAAGAAGTCGGACAGGCACAGGTGGCGGTCCCGGCGCTGGCGCGGGAAGGTGAAGCGGGTGCGCTCGGCGCCCTCCTCGTCCAGCACCACCAGGTCGTCGCCCTCGCTGTAGCAGGGGAAGTGGCCGTGCACCACGGCCGCCTCCAGCAGGCCGTCGGTCTGGATGCGGTCCAGCCACATCCGCATCCGGGGACGGCCCTCGGTCTCCACCAGTTCCTCGTAGCTGGGGCCCTCGCCGCCGCGGGCGGCCTTGAGCCCCCACTGGCCCATGAAGGTGGCGCGCTCGTCGAGGAAGGCGGCGTAGTCGGCCAGCGGGATGCCCTTGCTGATCCGGTCTCCCAGGAAGGGCGGCTTGGGTACCCGGTTGGTGGTCGACACGTCGCTGCGGGCGGGCACGTCCTCGGGCTCGCTCACCTTGAGCTTGGCGCCCGTCTTGACCCGGCGCTGGCGCAGGGCGGGCAGCTCGGCGCCCTCGTCACCGCGCTTGACCGCCATGAACGCGTCCATCAGGCGCAGACCCTCGAAGGCGTCCTTGGCGTAGCGCACGTGGCCGTCGAAGACCTCGGCCAGGTCCTGCTCCACGTAGGAGCGGGTGAGCGCGGCGCCGCCCAGCAGGACCGGGAAGCGCTCGGACAGGCCCCTGGAGTTCATCTCCTCCAGGTTCTCCTTCATGATGACCGTGGACTTGACCAGCAGGCCGGACATGCCGATCACGTCGGCGCGCTGCTCCTCGGCGGCCTCCAGGATCGCCGACACCGGCTGCTTGATGCCGATGTTGACCACGTCGTAGCCGTTGTTGGACAGGATGATGTCCACGAGGTTCTTGCCGATGTCGTGGACGTCGCCCTTGACGGTGGCCAGGACGATGCGGCCCTTGCCGTCGTCGTCGCTCTTCTCCATGTGGGGTTCGAGGTAGGCGACGGCGCCCTTCATGACCTCGGCGGACTTGAGGACGAAGGGCAGCTGCATCTGGCCGGAGCCGAACAGCTCGCCGACGGTCTTCATGCCCGAGAGCAGGGTGTCGTTGACGATGGCCAGGGCGGGCTTGGACTCCAGCGCCTCGTCGAGGTCGGCCTCGATACCGGTCATCTCGCCGTCGATGATGCGCCGCTCCAGGCGCTCCCACAGCGGCAGGGCGGCCAGCTCCTCGGCGCGGGAGGCCTTCATGGACTTGGCGTCCACGCCCTCGAACATCTCCATGAACCGCGAGAGGGGGTCGTAGTCGCCCTCGCGCCGGTCGTAGACCATGTCGAGGGCGACCTCGCGCTGCTCCTCGGGGATCTGGTTGATCGGCACGATCTTGGAGGCGTGCACGATCGCCGAGTCCAGCCCCGCCTGGACCGCCTCGTGCAGGAACACCGAGTTCAGCACGATGCGGGCGGCCGGGTTGAGGCCGAAGGACAGGTTGGACAGTCCCAGGGTGGTCTGCACGTCCGGGTAGAGCCGCTTGAGCTCGCGGATGGCGTTGATCGTCTCCAGGCCGTCCCGGCGGGTCTCCTCCTGCCCCGTGGTGATGGGGAAGGTGAGGCAGTCGATCATGATGTCGCTGGTGTTGAGCCCCCACTCACCGGTGATCTGCTCGATGAGGCGGGTGGCGACGCGCACCTTCCACTCGGCGGTGCGGGCCTGGCCCTCCTCGTCGATGCACAGGCCCACGACGGCGGCGCCGTGCTCCTTGACCAGCCCCATGATGCGGGTGAAGCGGGAGTCGGGGCCGTCGCCGTCCTCGTAGTTGACGGAGTTGACCACGCTCCTGCCGCCGAGGGCCTCCAGGCCCGCCTCCAGGACGGGCGGCTCGGTGGAGTCGAGCATGATCGGCAGGGTGGAGGAGGTGGCCAGGCGCGAGGCCAGCTCGCGCATGTCGCTGACCCCGTCGCGGCCCACGTAGTCGATGTTGAGGTCGAGCAGGTGGGCGCCGTCGCGGATCTGGTCCCGCGCGATCTCCACGCAGTCGTCCCAGCGGCCCTCCAGCATGGCCTCGCGGAACTTCTTGGAGCCGTTGGCGTTGGTGCGCTCACCCACGGCCAGGTAGCTGGCGTCCTGGCGGAAGGGCACGCTCTGGTACAGGGAGGAGGAGGCCGCCTCCACCAGGGGCTTGCGGTTCTTGATGCCGCGCCCCTGGACGCGCTCCACCACGTGGCGCAGGTGCTCGGGGGTGGTGCCGCAGCAGCCGCCGGCCAGGCTCAGGCCGAACTCGGAGGTGAAGGAGTCGTGGGCGTCGGCCAGCTCGGCGGGCGAGAGGTCGTAGAAGGCGCCGTCGGGGCCGAGCTGGGGCAGGCCCGCGTTGGGCATGCAGGAGATGGGGATGGGCGAGTGGTGCGACAGGTAGCGCAGGTGCTCGCTCATCTCGGCGGGGCCGGTGGAGCAGTTGAGGCCGATGACGTCGACGCCCAGCGGCTCCAGGGAGGTCAGCGCGGCGCCGATCTCGGAGCCGAGCAGCATGGTGCCGTTGGTCTCGATGCTGACCTGGGCGATGATCGGCACGTCCCTGCCCGCGGCGCGGCGGGCGCGCTGGGCGGCCACCACGGCGGCCTTGACCTGGAGCAGGTCCTGGCAGGTCTCGATGAGGATGGCGTCGGATCCGCCGTCGATCAGGCCGCGCGCGCACTGCTCGTAGTAGTCGCGCAGCTGGGTGTAGGGCGCGTGGCCCAGGGTGGGCAGCCGGTTTCCCGGGCCCACGGACCCGAGGACGTAGCGGGGCTGGTCGGGGGTGGAGTAGGCGTCGGCGGCCTCGCGGGCCACCTGCGCTCCGGCGTGGGCGATCTCGTAGGTGCGGTCCTCGATGCCGTACTCGGCGAGTCCGCCGAGGTTGGCCGAGAAGGTGTTCGTCTCGATGGCGTCCGAACCCACGGCAAGAAAGGCGGCATGGGTGTCGCGGACGATGTCGGGACGGGTGAGGTTGAGGATGTCGTTGCATCCCTCGTGCCCCTCGAACTGGTCGAGGTCGAGATCGTGCGCCTGGAGCATGGTGCCCATCGCTCCGTCCGCCACGACCACACGGCGGGACAGCGTTTCGCGGAAGGTGGGGCTGGCTCTCATATCTGGCAACTCTACGTCGGAGCACCGCGGCGGCCCAGTTGGTGTCCCCGTGACGCGTGGCACTGGGCGGACCCGCGGTGCGGGGCGGGTCGGTCGTCCGGGGACGGCGGTGTCCTTGTCAGTCGCTGTCTGTGAGGTTATCTCATCGGCTGTTCCAGTAGGTGAGACAGGTGTCCCGCGTCGTGGCGGCCTGAGCCCTTCGGACGAGCGCCCCCGAACGGTTCCCCGGGCGGGTCGGCACCACGTAGGGTGGACTCCGTTCGCGTGCAGGGAGGAGCCACATGACCAAGCTCGTCCGGGAGCTTGTCGATCCCGTGATGGTGGCGGCGTTCGAGGGATGGAACGACGCTGGTGAGGCGGCCAGCCTGGCCGTGGAGCACCTGTCGAGGGAGTGGGACGCCTACGAGCTGTGCGCGCTGGCACCGGACGACTACTACGACTTCCAGGTGACCCGGCCGCGCATGTCGATCGTGGACGGCGTGGTGGGCGAGGTCGAGTGGCCCACGACCCGGGTCCGCGTGGCCACGCCGCCGGGGTCGGAGCGCGACGTGGTGCTGGTGACGGGCCCCGAGCCGAACATGCGGTGGCGCTCCTACGCCGCCGACCTGCTGGCCGTGGCTCGGGAGCTGGGCGTCACGCGGATGGTGATGCTGGGTTCGCTGCTGGCGGACGCCCCGCACACGCGGCCGATCCCGGTGACCGGGATGGCCTCGCCCGTGGAGCTGGGCTCGGCGCTGGGGCTGGAGGCGACCACCTACTCGGGCCCGACCGGGATCGTGGGCGTGGTGCACGAGGCGTTCAGCGCGGTGGGGATCGAGACCGCGTCGCTGTGGGCGGCCATCCCCCACTACGTCGCCCAGCCGCCGTGCCCGAAGGCCTCCCTGGCGCTGTTGGCGTGGGTGGAGGACTTCCTGGGCGCGCGGGTGCCGCTGGGCGACCTGCCCGAGGACGCGGTGGCGTGGGAGTCCAACGTCAACGAGCTCACCGCCGAGGACGAGGACATCGCGGCGTACGTGCGCGGCCTGGAGGAGGCCAAGGACACCGCCGACCTGCCGGAGGCCTCCGGTGACGCGATCGCCCGGGACTTCGAGCGCTACCTGCGCCGCCACGACGAGGGCTGAGGCCCCGGCGGCGGCCCCGCGCATGTCTCGGGGCCTCAGAGCCGCATGTGGCGCCACTCCCCCGTGGACAGCACCACGGCCCAGGCCCCGGCGATGCGGGCCAGCCCGCGGCGGACCTCGTCCACGACCGCCGGGGTCAGCGGCACGGGGGCCTCGCGTGAGGCCTGGAGGCGCACGGTGACGCGGAGGCCGTCCAGGACCTTCTGGCCCCGGGCGATGGCCTCGTGGTCGGGTTCGGCCCGCCGCTCCAGGACCGCCCGGATGCCGTCGCGCAGGGCGATGGCCTCGTCGAGGTCGGCGAGGGTGATGGGGATGGCTCCCTCGGTGGCCAGGCGGTGCTCGCGCAGGAACCGTGCGAGGTCGGCCCGGTCGGCGAGCCCGGCACCGGTGGAGACGAAGTCCGCGATGAGTTCGGCGGCCGCGCTGTGCCGCGTGGGGGTCGTCATGGGGGCTATCCCACCACGGCCGGGCCCCGGATACCGGCGTTTTCGCGAGCCCGTGGCCACAGGTGGTCATCGTGCACGTGTCCAACGAGACGTGTGGGGACGAAACGGTCACGGTGCTTGCCGATCCGCTCGCCGTGGGGCTCCGCGCCCGCCCGGCTCAGGCCGCGAGCAGCGCGCGGAGTCCGCGGCGCTCGCGGGGCAGCCCCAGCCGGGCGAGCACGACCAGGAAGTTGGCGAACCGGCCGTCCCAGAAGCCGTCGTGGTCGGCCAGGACCCGGAGGTAGTCGCGCTGGACGGCGGTCAGCTCCGCGGGGTCGCGCGGCGCGGCGGGCCCCGTGGCGAACGGGACCGCTGACCCGTCGGGACCCGTTGCGGCGCCCGCGTCAGCGGTTGTGCCGTCGTCCGCGTCGGTGGCCGCGCCGCGGCCCGTGTCGGCGGCGCGGAAGGCCAGGTCCAGCAGCGGACCGGCGTCGGCCGCCGCGGTGAGGGGTGAGGTCAGCGGGGCCAGCGCGCGCAGCACCGGGAGCAGGCGCGCGGCGTCCTCGGCGGTGGAGCGCTCGGCGAGTTCCCGGACCAGGGCGAAACGCACGTGGCCGGTGAAGTGGGCGGGACGCCTGGTGAACCAGGCGTCGACCGCCTCCGGGTCCGCGAGCGCGGCGGCCAGTTCCGCGGTGGCCGCGGGGTTGGCGCGCTGGCCGGGCGCCAGCGCGGCGCAGGCGCGGATGGCGGGGTCGGCGTGGGCGAGGAACTCGGTGGTGTCGGCGCCGCAGGCGCCCAGGGCCAGGACGATCACCGCGCCCTCGTCGCGGGTCTCGGCCATGTCGGCGGCCCCGGACAGGTCGGGCTCCAGCCCGCCGAGCCGGGCCAGGGCCGCGGCGGCCTCCACCGCGCACATGCGCGTGTGCGCGTCGGAGGCGGTCAGGTGGGGCTCGACCGCCGCGTACAGCACGGGCGCGGCGGCGCGCATGTCCGGGCCCACCCTCCGCATGAGCGCGTCCACGGCGGGGGTCTCCCAGACCGCGACCGCCTCGTCCTCGTCGTCGGAGGCCAGTGCGGCGTACACCCGGTCCAGCTCGGCCCCGGCGGGGGGTTCGGGCACGGGGCCGGGGGGCGTCTGGTGCAGCGCGCCCTCGGCCGCGGCGGCCAGGAAGTCCAGCAGGACGCGGCGCGGGGAACCCGGGGCCGCGTCCGACGCCTCGGGGAGCGGGCCCCGGGCCGGGTCGTCGGGTTCGGGGCGGTCGAGGATCCCGGCGACGAACAGGGCGGCGGGGACGGTGGCCGGGTAGACCGTGCCCTGGTGCAGGAGCGCGCCGTGGAGGTGGTCCAGCGCGCGCTCGCGCTCACGCGCGTCGCCGGTGAGCAGGCTGGCGAGGTGCCCGGGGGTGTCGGCGCCGGAGCCGTAGGCGTGGAAGGCGCGGGTCCAGTCGGTGGTGTGGAGTACGTCCGGTCCTGTCTGCATGTCCCGGATTGTGGCAGCGCCCACCGACGGTCCGCGGGTGTGCCGCCGGGGAGCGCCGGGAACGGTCTGGCTATACTCGGGCCCCCGCCGCCCCCCGAGGAAGGCCACACCATGTCGTTCGCCCAGCCGCCCACCACACCCCTGCGCCGGGCCCTGTTCCGCGCCCCCATCTGGATCTACCGGACCGGGTTGGGCGGGCTGATGGGCCGCCGGTTCGTACTGCTCACCCACAGGGGGCGGGCCACGGGAGAGGCCCGCCAGGCGGTGCTGGAGGTCATCGGCGGCGACGACGCCGCGGGGACCGTGCTGGTGGCCTCCGGGTACGGAAGGCGGTCGCAGTGGTTCCGCAACGTCGAGCACGAGCCGCGGGTGCTGTTCCAGCTGGGCAACCGGCGCCACCGGGGCACCGCCACCGTCCTGTCGCCGCAGGAGTCCGGTGAGGCGCTGGTGAGCTACGCCGAGCGGCACCCCGCCGCAGCCGTGGCGCTGCTGCGCGCACTGGGATACGAGGTGGACGACAGCGAGGAGTGGTTCGAGCGGAGGGGTGCGGACATCGGGAACGACATCCCCGTCGTCCGGTTGACCCCCGCGGGGGCCGCCGGTGAGCACCACCCCGGACTCTCCGCTCCCTAGGGCGGCGGACCGGCGGCATCGAAGGCCTTAGGTGTCGCCGGTCGCGTCCGGTCGCGTCAGGCGGCCCGAGGCTAGAGGCGCACGCCCAGCAGGGTGTCCACGGTCGCGCGCACCAGGGCCGGCGCGCCGGTGTCGGCGCCGCCCTCGGTGAGGGCGGTGTCGGCCCAGGCGTCCACCGCGGCCAGGGCCGCCGGGGAGTCCAGGTCCTCGGACAGGGCCGTGCGCACGGCGGCGAGCACCGGGGCGGCGTCGGGCGCCGCGCCCAGGGCGAGGGCGGAGCGCCAGCGCTCGGCGCGGGCGGTGGCGGCGGGGAGTTCGGCGTCGGTCCACTCCCACGGGGCGCGGTAGTGGTGGGCGAGCATGGCCAGGCGGATGACGGCCGGGTCCACGCCCTGCTGGCGCAGCTTGGAGACGAAGACCAGGTTGCCCAGGGACTTGGACATCTTCTCGCCGTCGAGGCCGACCATGCCCACGTGCAGGTGGTTGTGGGCGTTGGGTCCGCCCGTGGCACATCGGGTCTCGGCCGCGCCCATCTCGTGGTGGGGGAAGATCAGGTCGCTGCCGCCGCCGTTGAGGTCGAAGGCCGGGCCGAGCCGGTCCAGGGCGATGGCGCTGCACTCGATGTGCCAGCCGGGGCGCCCGCGGCCCAGGGGGCTGTCCCAGGCGGGCTCGCCGGGGCGCTCGGCGCGCCAGAGCAGCCAGTCGAGCGGGTCCTTCTTGCCGGTGCGCTGGGGGTCGCCGCCGCGTTCTCCGAACAGCTCCAGCATCTGCCCGCGGTCCAGGTTGCTGATCTCGCCGAACTCGGGCGCCTCGGCGACGGAGAAGTACAGGTCCCCGTCCAGCTCGTAGGCGGCGCCGGTGTCGCGGATGCGGGCGGCGAGGTCGCTGATGAGGTCGACGGACTCCACCACGCCGACGTAGGAGGTCGGGGGGATGATCCGCAGGGCGGCCATGTCCTCGCGGAAGACGTCGATCTCGCGGTGGGCGAGGTCGCGCCAGTCGACGCCGGTGGCCTCCGCGCGCTCCAGGAGCGGGTCGTCGATGTCGGTGGTGTTCTGCACGTAGTTGACGTCGTGGCCCGCGTCGCGCCAGACCCGGTTGACCAGGTCGAAGGTGAGGTAGGTGAAGGCGTGGCCCAGGTGGGCGGCGTCGTAGGGGGTGATGCCGCAGGCGTACATCCCGGCCCGGGGGCCCGGCGTCGTCGTCCTTATCCGGCCGGTGGCGGTGTCGTGGATACGAAGGGGACCGCCGGTACCCGGCAGGGGGACGATGTCAGGCGCAGACCATGAACGCATACCGCGCAGCCTATCCGGACGGGTGGGCGGGAGGCGTGCGCGGGAGGGTGGGCACCGCGCGTGATGATCACCCCAGAAGAGGTGGGAATAAGCCGGGACGGGGACGGAACCCCCGCCCGTCCTCGGGTTGGGGGTTCCGCGCTGGTCCCGGGCCAGGTCAGAGCCTTCGCCCGGCGCGAGTTCTAGCGCGTCTGGGCGCGCAGCAGGGCGGCCCATTCCGACGCGGGGAACGTCAGGGTCGCCTTGTCCCGGTTCTGAGTATCGCGAACCAGGGTGTCGCGGCCTTCACTGACCTCTACGCACTGCCCGCTGGTGCTGCTGTAGCTCGACTTGTGGAACTCGCGATCACTCAAAGTAGCTCTTCCAATACTTTCCGGCTTTCCCTGTCGGGAAGAGCGGCCTGCATGCCGCGCGGGTTCTAGCGCGTCTCGGCGCGCAGCAGGGCGGCCCACTCCGACGCGGGGAACGTCAGGTGCCCGGCTGCACGGTTGACGGTGTCGCGAACGTCCGCGCCCTGGGGGGTCTCCCGGACCTCGACACACTGACCACCCGTGTTGCTGTAGCTGGACTTGTGCCAGTCACTCAAAGTAGTTCCTCCAGTACCTTTCGCGACTGTTGGGTGGGGAGCGCCAACGCGAACGCGCGTTTGACCAGTTCCGACAGCCGCTCGAAGTCGTCAGTTTCGCCGTAGACGACATTACCGGTCAGGTGGTCCGCGCTCGCGGCCTTTCCGCCCCCTTCCGAGGCGCACCATGAGCATGGGGGAGGTGATCCCGATCAACGCCGAACCCTCGGGTACCAGGTGGACGGACACCCGACCCCCGTCGATCAGGGACAGCAGGTGTTGAGCCTGTTCGGTACGGACCGCGTCTGTAACGCATTCCAGCGCGGACACCGGAAACACAGCCGACACCCCGGGGTCGTTGCGCACTCGAAGCAGTTCGTGACGAGAACACCGCAACGCGACCAATCGTCGGATATCCGTCGCGGACGACAACGGTTGGCCCTCCCGGAAGACGATCTCCGCGTATCCGGGTGATTGCAGCAATCCGGGAACCAGCACGGGAGAGACGTACTCGATCAAGGAGGCGGCTTCTTCGAGCATGCCCGCGTCCTGCATCCACGGGAGCAACGCGGACGGAGCGGTGAAACCCTCCCACTTGCGGACCAGCGCGCCGCGCATTTCCAGCGCCTTGTCGAGCTTCGCAACGTCGTCACGCGCTGGGACATAATGGTCATTTTCCCAGCGGGAAAGGGTTGACGAAGAAACCTTCGCGTGAGTCGCGAGCTTGCGCAGCGTATAACCTGCGCGTTTGCGTTCGCCCGAGAGGTATGACCCGAAACTGTGATCCACCATGTCCCATACGCTATGCAAGTTGTCTCACTCACAACCAGCCCCGAGGAGGATACAAAGCACTTTCTGTGGGACACGGAATTTCGGTCGGACGCTGGAGGCATGAACGATGTCGAGCAGCGTCGAGCGGACGCGAACACACGGCGGGACCCCTTCACCGAGGCCCGCGACGCCTTCCTCTCCCGGCGGGGACTCGCCTTCACCCTGGAATGGAGGCGCTTCCCCTGGACGTGGGGCGCGGACGTCGACCGCGCCCTCATCGGCCCCGCCTACCTGGGAAACGTCTCCATCGGACTCAAGGACGACTGGACCTGGGGATGGCAGGGCCAGCACGGAACCTGGAAGTACGTCCAGCGGGACAGGCTCGACCTCTTGGTGGCCCAGGTGATCGAGACCCGCGCGGGATACGTCCCACCCCTGCCGCGCAGGCGGGGGCGAGACAACTGACCGGTGACGGGACACGGGGGATCACCGGACCGGAGGGCGGTGGTCTCCCGTGCCGTGTGGGCGGTGGTCTCCCGTACTACGACCGGACGCGCGCGGGAGGGTGGGCACCGCGCGTGATGAGCACCCCGCAAGGGGCGGGGACAAGCCGGGCGCGGCCCGGGCGGCGGAGGGTGCGCACGTCCCGGGACCGGGGCTCACGCGGCGAGGTTGTGGTGCCTCCTGCTGATGAGCAGGGCGCCGAACACCGCCACGGCGGCGCACAGAGCGGCCATCCCCTCGTTGCCCAGACGCCAGTGCAGCAGCGCGCCGCTGACCGAGACGACGTAGAGGAGCCAGTACGCTCCGCTCTCCACCAGGTTGCCGTTACGGCCCTCCATCGTGCCCCCTGCCGTGAACGCGTGCCCTCACGCGAGCCTGACGGCACACGCCGTCTCTCTCTGAGACGCCGCAGTCACTCTCGGGGTTGACACGCCGTCGCGACCCGGGGGTGTGACGGTGGTTATGCGCACCGGTGACGCACGCCCGCCCTGGTCAGGGCTGAGGCGGGCCGCGCCGGAGCAGGTGGGGCCGGAGCGGGCGGGGCCGGTCCCCGGCCGGCCGCCCGGGGTCAGGGCCGGGCCGCGTCCGCGAGTTCGAGCAGGTCCAGCTCCTCGGCCGTGCGCGCCAGCTCGGGGTCCCCGGCGGGGCCGAACTCGACCATGTCGGCGTGGACCGCCCGGAGCCGCCACCGGGCGCGGGACACGTCGCGGCGCCCCCCGCGCGGGCTCGGGGCGTGGCGGGAGGGGGCGGCCTGGTCACGGACGGGCATAGCGCTCATGGATGGTCCTTCGGGGGCGGGTCGGCGGTTGTGGGGTAGCCCGGGTCACGGTGTGACGCTGCCTCCGCGCCCCGGGTTCACCGTGAACACGGTCCCGTAGTCCGCCTCCAGCGCGGTTTCGGAATCCTTTCGCTCCACCCCAGGTCAACGGGGAATCGGGGAGGGAGCGCCCACGGTGTTCCTGTCCCCTACCCGTTGTTCCGTCCGGAATGCACATAGTTGGCACATCAAAGCCACCCATGTCCACCTTCGGAACCAGGGCCCGACCGCGCCCGACAGAACCTGCCCCGTCGCCCCCACCGCCCGCGCCCGCCGACCGGCCTCCCGGCCAACCTCCATCCGCCCGAGCGCGGACGGTTCCACGCCCGACCGAGCGGTTCGCGCCGGGAACCCCTGCACCCCCACGCTCCTGCCCGCGCACCCCCCTTGTGCCGCAGGAAAACTAAACGTACAGTAACTTACCGATTAGATTCGTTGCGTAACACGGCGACTGCGAGCAGTCGCCCACCTGGTCCCGCGCACGCCCGCCGTGCACCGGGCCGACTCCGCCCGTCACCGCCCCGCCGCGGCGGGGCTTCCCCCCGGAGTAACCCATGCGCATCGCGCACCGGCCCCGCAGGTCCCTCGCCTCCGCGGCCCTGTCCTTCCTCACCGCAGCCGCGCTCGTGATCCCGGTCGGGGCCGCCTCGGCCGCCCCCGTCCCCGAGGACACGGCGGCCCCGGCGTCCGCCGAGGCCGCCCAGGCAGCGGCCCTGGTGTGGTCCGACGAGTTCAACGGCGCCGCCGGAAGCGCCCCCAACCCCGCCAACTGGAACCACGAGACCGGCGCCCACGGCTGGGGCAACAACGAACTCCAGAACTACACCAGCAGCCGCGCCAACTCCGCCCTCGACGGCAACGGCAACCTCGTCATCACCGCACGCAGGGAAGCGGGCGGCGGCTACACCTCCGCCCGCATGACCACCCAGAACAAGGTCGAACACGCCTACGGCCGCATCGAGGCCCGCATCAAGATCCCCCGCGGCCAGGGCATCTGGCCCGCCTTCTGGATGCTCGGCGCCGACTTCCCCGACACCCCCTGGCCCGACTCCGGCGAGATCGACATCATGGAGAATGTCGGGTACGAGCCGCACATGGTGCACGGCACCGTGCACGGGCCCGGCTACTCGGGCGCGAACGGCATCGGCTCCTCCTACACGCACCCGCAGGGCTGGTCCTTCGCCGACGACTTCCACACCTTCGCCGTCGACTGGAGCCCCGGCTCCATCACCTGGTCCGTGGACGGCAACGCCTACCAGACCTTCACCCGGGCCGACGTGGGCGGCAACCCGTGGGTCTACGACCAGCCCTTCTTCATGATCCTCAACATCGCCGTGGGCGGTGACTGGCCCGGCTACCCCGACGGCACCACCCAGTTCCCCCAGCAGATGGTCGTGGACTACGTCCGGATCTACTCGGACGGCGGCGGCCCCGGCGGCGGCACCGGGACGATCACCGCCTCCAACGGCATCTGCCTCGACGTGGCCGGGGCCCAGACGGGCGACGGCACCCCGATCCAGCTGGCGCACTGCAACGGCAACCAGGCCCAGCAGTGGACCGAGGGCTCCGACGGCACGTTCCGGGCGTTCAACAAGTGCCTGGACGTGGCGGGCGGCGCCACCGCCGCGGGCACCCCCGTACAGCTGTGGACCTGCAACGGGACCGGCGCGCAGCGGTGGACCCACGACAGCGGGACGCAGGCCCTGCGCAACCCGCAGTCGGGCCGCTGCCTGCAACCCCAGGGCCGGGCGCAGAGCGACGGCACCCGGATGGTGATCGCCGACTGCGACGGCAGCGCCGTCCAGCGCTGGAGCCTGAACGGCTGACCCCTCCCCCGTGCCGCCCGCCGACCCCTCCGGCGGGCGGCGCCCCGCCGCCCGCCACTCCTCGGGCGGTCGGCGGCGCCTTCGGCCCCCCGTGTCTCAGAACCGGGGGGCCGAGGTGTCGACCATCCGCCACGCCCCGGGATCGGCCGGGGCGTCGGTGAAGGCGTAGCGCACGGTCTCGCGGTCCATGGCCAGCAGGGTCACCGACCCGGTCTCCCACGTCCTGCCCCCGCCGAGGTCGGCGCGGGCGACCAGGCCCGTCGGGTCGCCGGACTCGTCGGGGCCCGCCGAGCGGGGCGCGGAGTTGGCGGCCTCGTTGACCAGGCGCGGCCACTCCCCCCAGATCTCCTCCACCCCCTTCGCGCGGGACAGGTCGGCCGGGTCGGGCCGGGTGCGCGCGAACTCGGGCGTGTGGCGGGCGGCGCGCGGATCGTCCGGGTTCAGTCCGGTGTTGACCACCATGCTCACGCCGACCGGCAGCGGACGGGTGTCCAGGCACCGGCCGTCCCAGCTGTGCAGCCCGGCCCGGCGGGCGTCGGCGTCCAGCAGGTGGAAGGGCGCGTAGAGGGTGGGGTCGTCTCCGTGCAGCGGGTCGCGGCCCGGGTTCCTGCCCGCCTGCGCGAGGGCGCGCAGCGGCAGTTCGCCCCGGCTGGCCGGGTAGGTGCCCTCCCAGGGCATGCGCCCGTCCCAGGGCCAGCCGTTGAGCAGGGCCGCCGTGCGCGGGCCCGTGGGGTCCACCGCCAGCCAGGTGCCGCCCGCGAGGCGGTCCCGGCCGCCGACGAGGTCGGGCCGGTCGGGCCAGTGCCGGGCGGGCCCGTCCCAGGGCCGGGAGGACATCTCGTCCCTGAGCGCGGCGATGACCAGGGGCGTGTCCGCGCCGGGGTCGAAGCCGACGATGACAGTGCACATGACGACCTTGTGACCTTTGCTGTGGGTCCCCGGTGTGGTGCGGTCCCCGCGCGGTGCGGGCGGAACGGGGATGTGGACAGGAGGTAGACGCAACCGTACCCGGAGGGTGCCCCCGGTGGTGCTCCGCGCGGGCCCGGGGTGGTGCGGGCACCACCCGGATCCGGGGGACGGTGTGCCTGTTCCCGCTCCGGGAGTCTTCTAGTCTGTAGTCTCCCTCCCCCTTCGCGTGTGCGGGGCGGATGCCGCGTCCAAGGCGCCTCCCGCCCGTCTCGTTTCCCGGACCACACAGGAGTAGTGCGTGCCCGAGCAACCCGACCGGACCGACGGCGGTGCGGACAGCACCGCGGACAGGCCGCGGGACGCGGCTTCCGCCGTCCCCGGACCACAGGCGGGCGGCGGCGCCCCCGAGGCGGCCGGAGCCCCCGCCGGGGCCTCCGCCGAGCCCGTCCCCGCAGGCCCCAGGGGCCCGGCGGGCCCCCCGCCCGAGACGGGGCTGAGCAGCCAGCAGGTCGCCGAGCGGGTCTCGGCGGGGCGGACCAACGACGTGCCGGTGCGCGCGAGCCGCACGGTCGGCCAGATCATCCGCGGCAACGTGTTCACCCGGATCAACGCCATGGTCGCGGTGCTGTTCTCGATCATCGCCGTGATCGGCCCGGTGCAGGACGGGCTGTTCGCGATGGTCATCCTCTTCAACACGCTGATCGGCATCGTCCAGGAGCTGCGGGCCAAGCGCACCCTGGACAAGCTCGCCATCGTCAACGCCGCCCGGCCCCGGGTGGTGCGCGACGGCGCCACCGTGCACGTGGCCACGCAGGAGGTCGTCCTGGACGAGGTCCTGGAAGTGGGCGTGGGCGACCAGATCGTGGTCGACGGCACCGTCACCTGGGCCGGGGGGCTGGAGGTCGACGAGTCGCTGCTGACCGGCGAGGCCGACCCGGTGGTCAAGCGGCCCGGGGACACGGTGATGTCGGGCAGCTTCGTGGTGGCGGGCACCGGCCGGTTCCGGGCCACCAAGGTGGGGCGGCACGCCTACGCGGCGCGGCTGGCCGAGGAGGCGAGCCGCTTCTCGCTGGTGCACTCGGAGCTGCGGTCGGGCATCAACCGCATCCTGACCTGGATCACCTACGCGCTGTTCCCGATCGGCGCCCTGCTGATCTACAGCCAACTGGTCTTGGGCGGGCATGTGGGCCTGGAGGA
Organism: Nocardiopsis sp. CNS-639; assembly: GCF_000381685.1. NCBI lineage: Bacteria > Bacillati > Actinomycetota > Actinomycetes > Streptosporangiales > Nocardiopsidaceae > Nocardiopsis > Nocardiopsis sp. CNS-639. The sequence goes on along the minus strand of NZ_KB906861.1, from coordinate 243,194 downwards.
GTCGACGTCGGGCGGCCAGATCTCCGGCCCGCTGGCGGACGCCCTGCGCAGCATGGTCGCGGCCCTGGTGTCGATGATCCCCGAGGGCCTGGTCCTGCTCACCAGCATCGCGTTCGCGGTCGGGGTGATCCGGCTGGGGAGGCACAAGTGCCTGGTGCAGGAGCTGCCCGCGATCGAGGGCCTGGCCCGCGTGGACGTGGTGTGCACCGACAAGACGGGCACGCTGACCGAGGCGGGCATGAAGCTGGCCGGGATCCGCGACCTGGGCGGGCACGGCGGGGAGGACTCCCCCTCGCTCGTGCTGGCTGCGCTGGCGGCCAGCGACCCCGACCACAACGCGAGCATGGCGGCGATTGCGCGCGGGTGCGAAGCCGCGGGCCAGACGGCCCCCGACTGGACGGTCACGGCGCTGGCGCCGTTCTCGTCCGCCCGCAAGTGGAGCGGGACCAGCTTCCTGACCTCCGGCGGCGAGGAGCACTGGGTGCTGGGCGCGGCCGACGTGCTGGTCTCCCCGCAGGACCCGGCGGCGGCCGAGGCGGCCCGGCTGGGCACGCAGGGCCACCGGGTGCTGCTGCTGGCCCGCGCGTCGGCGCGGGTGGACTCCGACGAGGCCCCCGGGACCGTGCTGCCGGTGGCCCTGGTGGTGCTGGACCAGAGGCTGCGCGAGGACGCTGGTCCGACCCTGGACTACTTCGAGGACCAGGGCGTGGACGTCAAGATCGTCTCGGGCGACCACGCGGCGTCGGTGGGCGCGGTGGGCCGTGAGCTGGGGCTGCCGGGCGCGGACCAGCCGGTGGACGCGCGGGCGCTGTCGGAGGACGGCGACGAGCTGGCCCGCGAGGTGGAGCAGCGCTCGGCCTTCGGCCGGGTGACGCCCGAGCGCAAGCGCGACATGGTCAGGGGCCTGCGCGAACGCGGGCACACGGTGGCGATGACCGGTGACGGCGTCAACGACGTGCTGGCGCTGAAGGAGGCCGACATCGGCGTGGCGATGGGCTCGGGGAGCCCGGCGTCGCGGTCGGTGGCCCAGCTGGTGCTGCTGGACAACCGGTTCGCGGTGCTGCCGCGCGTGGTGGCCGAGGGCCGCCGGGTCATCGGCAACATCGAGCGGGTGGCCAACCTGTTCCTGACCAAGACCGTGTACACGATGACGCTGGCGATCATCGTGGGCCTGCTGGCGGTGGCCTACCCCTTCTTCCCGCGCCACGCGACGCTCATCAACGCGGTGACGTTCGGTATCCCGTCGTTCTTCCTGGCGCTGGCGCCCAACACCGACATCGCCCGTCCGGGGTTCGTGATGCGGACGCTGCGGCTGGCGATCCCCTCGGGCATGGTGGCGGGCTTCGCCGCGGTGACGACCTACCTGCTGGTGCTGGGCGGCCGGACGGTGCCCGACCCGGCCGACCGGACGGCGGTGGTCATCACGCTGTGCGCGACGACGCTGTGGGTGCTGCTGCTGGTGGCCAAGCCGTACGTGTGGTGGAAGGTGCTGATGGTGGGCTCCATGGTGGGCCTGTTGACGCTGGCGATGGTGACACCGCTGGGGCAGTGGTTCTTCGACCTGGACGTGAGCGACCCGACCAAGGTGCTGACCGGTCTGGCCGTGGCGGGTGTGGCGATCGTGGTGATCACGGTGATCCGGGTGGTGGACGACCGGATGATGGCCCGCTCGGAGGCGCGTGCGGCGGAGAGGGAGGACGAGCGCGAGGCCGAGGAGCGCACCCCGGAGCCGGTGTGACAGCGGTTCTCCGGGAGGCGGAGGGACCGGGTACAGGCACCCCGGTCCCTCCCCCCCGGCGCCCCGCCCCGGCGAGAGCGCGTGCGCAGGGCGGGGTGACACCGGTCTTCGCTCCGGGACCCGGTTCGGGGCACGGCCGGGGGAGACCCCATCCTGGAAGGCGCGGTCCCGGAAGTACGGCCCAGGAAGGCCCGGTCGCGCCTGGCGCGGTCGCGCGTGGGCGGTCCGCGCGGGGTCCACGGCGGGACCTGGAGAGGGCGAGAGGGAGAGAGGCAGGACATGCTGAGCGAAACCGACATGCGCCACCTGCGGCGCGCGGTCGATCTGGCCGAGGAGGCCCTGGATGCGGGTGACGAGCCCTTCGGCTCGGTGCTGGTGTCCGGGGAGGGGACGGTGCTCTTCGAGGACCGCAACCGCGTCGCCGGCGGCGACCCGACACAGCATCCGGAGTTCGCCATCGCCCGGTGGTCGACCACCCGCGTGAGCCCCGGCGAACGGGCGGCGGCGACCGTCTACACCTCCGGGGAGCACTGCCCCATGTGCTCGGCCGCCCACGGCTGGGCGGGGCTGGGCCGGATCGTGTACGCGAGCTCCTCGGCGCAGCTCGTCTCGTGGCTGGAGGGGTGGGGCGTGCCCCCGGCACCGGTGCGGCCCCTGCCGGTGGGCGAGATCGTGCCCGGAATCGCGGTGGAGGGGCCGGTGGACTCCTTGGTCACGCGGGTGCGGTCGCTCCAGGCCCGCTTCCACGGCCGGGACTGACACCGGCGCCTTCCACGCAACCCGTCGACGGCCCCGCCCGCGCTGAGCGCGGGCGGGGCCGTCGACGCGGTGAGCACTGTCAGGGCGTGAGGACCGTCAGCGCGGTCGGCCGTCAGTCCTTGTCGTCGTCGCGGGGTTCGAACCGACCCTGGATGACCCGGCCGCGGTTCTGCGGGGCGGCGTCCCCGTCGCCGCGGGGGCCGAACGGGTTCTGGCCGGGGCCGAAGGGCCCCGCGGCCGGACCCGTCCCCGGGCCGGGGGCGGTGGACCCGCGGACGACGAACTCCTCGTTCATCCGCTCCTGCATCCCGCGCACGCGGCGCCGCGCCCACGAGGCGAAGGCCCAGCGCAGGACGGGCCGGGTGAAGGGCAGGACCATCAGCAGGCCGAGCACGGCGGTGATGAACCCGGGGATCACGAGCAGGATGCCGCCCGCCATGAGCATGAGCGGGTCGAGCAGGCCCCCGCGCGGCTGCTCGCCCGAGCGCATGGCCTGGTCCGCGTCCCGGAAGGCCCTGGTCCCGGCCCGGCGCAGCACGGCCACGCCCAGGACCATCAGCGAGACCAGCGCGGCCAGCGTCCACGGGACGCCGATCCAGCCGCCGACGGCGATCATCAGCCACACTTCCAGGAAGGGCAGCGCCATCAGCGCCAGCACTGTCAGCAGCGGCATGCGTAACCATCCTCCGGGTCGTCGGCGGGAGCTCCCCTACAGGGGAGAACGCGCGCGTGGGCGCCAGGGTTCCCCGGACACGTGCTTCCCGGCCGGGCGTCCGCGCGAACGCCCTCAGGTACGCCGACCTCGGCGTCCGCGCGCCCGCGCAGAGCCCTCCCGTCGGCCCCGCGCCTGCCGGACGCGGCGCGGGCGTGTCCCCCTCAGGCGCGGCGACGGCGGCCCAGGACCACCGCCACGACCACCGCTCCCAGCCCCAGGGCGCTCAGGAGCGCCTCCGGCGCGGCTCCGAGGCGGGTGGCGACGGTGGTGCCCTCCATCGCCTCCAGCTCGGCCACGTGGATGTCGGGCACCGCCTCGGGCGAGCTGTAGGCCAGGCTCCCGTCGGGGTCGACCACGGCGCTGACGCCGCTGGTGGAGACGACCACCGCCGGGCGGCCGTGCTCGACGGCGCGCAGCTGGGTGATGGCCAACTGCTGGTTGGTCTGGCCGGTGAAGTTGTAGTTGGCGTTGTTAGTGGGGATCACGATGACCTGCCCGCCCGCGGCGACGGACTCGCGCACCGGCAGGTCGAAGGCCACGTCGAAGCAGATGCCCACGGCCAGGGTGGTGTCGCCCAGGTCCAGGGCGCCGGGCTCGGTGCCGGGGACGGCGTCGGAGCTGACCTGCTGGAGGCGGGCCACGAACTGCGTGAAGAAGTCGCGGAAGGGGACGTACTCGCCGAACGGGACGAGGTAGCGCTTGTCGTAGATCTCGCCCGGCCCGCTCCGGGGGTCCCAGACCACGCTGCTGACGTAGCGGGTGCCGTCGTCGTTGAAGCGGCTCATGCCCCACAGCAGGGGGACGCCCGCGTCGGCCGCGGCGGCGTCGATGGTCTCGCGCGCCTGGGGGTCGCGGAAGGGGTCGATGTCGCTGGCGTTCTCCGGCAGCAGCACCATGTCCGGCTGGGGGTACTCCCCCGCGCGGACGGCGTCGGCGAGCTCGTGGACCCCGTCGGCGTGGTTGTTGAGGACCTGCATGCGCTCGCCCGCGACGGACATCTGTCCGACGTTGGGGACGTTGCCCTGGACCATGCCGACGGTGACGGTGTGCGAGACGTCGGGGCGGCCGATCGCGGGGGCCAGGGCGCCGCCGGCGACGACGGCCGCTCCGGCGGCCAGTCCGAGGACGGCCGGGACCCAGCCGGTCCGCAGCGGGCCGCCCGTGCGGGCGGGGCCTCGGCCCGTGCCCGCCTCGTGCGCGGCGTTGCGATCGTTTCGGTCGTCCTGATCACCGTGTCCGATCCGACGGGCGCCCGCCAGGCGCAGCGCGCTCCACAGCAGCAGGCCGCCGGTGAGGGCGACCGCGAAGGTCACCAGGGCGGAGGAGCCGAGGGCGGCGTAGCCGACGAAGGGCGTGTCGGGCTGGGCGAAGGCGAGCTTGCCCCAGGGGAAGCCGCCCAGCGGCCAGCGAGCGCGCACGGCCTCCTGGGCCACCCACAGGGCCGCGGTCCACAACGGCCAGCCGGGCAGGCGCATGGCCAACGCCAGGCCCATCGCCATGGGGAGGAAGTAGACGGTCTCGGCTCCGGCGATGAGCAGCCACACGTCGATACCGAAGATGTCCTGCCAGTGCACCAGCGGCACCATGAGCGTGGCCCCGGACAGGGCGCCGAGCCAGGCCGCGCGGCGCGTCCGGGCCCCCGCGACGGCGAGGGCGAGCAGCGCGGCGCTGAGCGGTCCCAGCCACCACAGGCCGTAGGGCGGCAGCGCGAAGAGCTGGGCCAGACCGGATCCGACCGCGGCGAGCACCCGCCACAGCAGGTCGTGGCGTCCCCAGCGGTGCCCCGGCGCGAAGACGGAAGCGAAGGAGCGTGCCGGGTTCGCCGTCCGCTCCCGCCCCACCGGTTCCGGCGAGGGTCTGTCGGAGCCGTGGGCGCTGCCCTGCTCGGTGTGCTCGGCAACCACGTGGGGTGCTCGCTTTCCGCTTGCTGGTGAGAGGTGCTCGCGGTCAGCATATGGGGGGACGCGGAAAAGGCCCGAGCCACCCTTCGGACCGGCTCCGTCCCGTCGGCGGCGAGCTCGGAAGACCGTTGTCTACTGGATGTTCGGGCCTTTTCCGGGTCCAACCCCCCGCCCGGTCGCGGTACTCCACCCCTCACCCGATCCCAGCTGCACCTGGCGCGTGATGCAGCGTCCGATCGGACGAGTGGGGGCCGCACAACCGGTCCGTCCAGTGCTGGACTGGTCGTTAGGTTACCCAGACTCCCCGACCCGATGCCTCAACCCGGCTGCCGTGTCGTGGCCGCCGCCCCGAGGGCGTGGAGGGGAGAAAGGAAGGAACCGTCGGACAGGCTAACGCACCTGGGGCCGCCACGCCAGCTGGGCGGACGGGGTTTGTGTCTGACCGCAATCGGATCGACATCGACTCAAGTATGGACTTTTCGATCAGAATCATGTCTGATGTGATCAGCACAACGGCCTGGTTCGATCAATTACGAAAGTTCCAGGTCGGCGGCGCGGACGCCCCGATGATCCGCGTCACCCCACATCTCGACCCCGGCCCGGGAGCTGACAACCATGGCGGAGATCGTCCTCGATGGCGTTGACAAGATCTACGGCGGCGACGTCAAGGCCGTCGACAACCTGAACCTGAAGATCGAGGACGGCGAGTTCATGGTGCTCGTCGGCCCCTCCGGCTGCGGCAAGTCCACCGCACTGCGCATGATCGCGGGCCTGGAGGAGATCACGGGCGGCACGCTGGTCATCGGCGACGAGATCGTCAACGACCGCCCGCCCAAGGACCGCGACATCGCGATGGTCTTCCAGAACTACGCGCTCTACCCCCACATGACCGTCGAGCAGAACCTGGCCTTCGGCCTCAAGCTGCGCAAGGTGGCCAAGCCCGAGATCGCGCGCCGCGTCAAGGAGGCGGCCGAGATGCTGGGCCTGGAGACCTACCTCAAGCGCAAGCCGGGCGCCCTCTCCGGCGGTCAGCGCCAGCGTGTGGCCATGGGCCGCGCGATCGTGCGCGAGCCGCGCGCGTTCCTCATGGACGAGCCGCTGTCCAACCTGGACGCCAAGCTGCGCGTGCAGATGCGCGCCTCCCTCAACCAGCTCCACGAGCGCCTGGGCGTCACCACCATCTACGTCACCCACGACCAGATCGAGGCCATGACCCTGGGCGACCGGGTCGCGGTGATGCGCGACGGGCGCCTCCAGCAGGTGGACACCCCCAAGCGCCTGTTCGACGCCCCCGTCAACCTGTTCGTGGCCGGGTTCATCGGCTCCCCGGCGATGAACTTCGTCGACGCCGAGCTGGTCGCCGAGGGCGACGGCGCGGTGCTCACCTTCGCCGAGCACAAGCTGCCGGTCCCGGCGAGCGTCCTGGAGGCGCGCCAGGGCCTGCGCGACTACCTGGGCCGCAGCCTCATCCTGGGCATCCGCCCCTCGGACTTCAACGACGCCGACCTGGACGGCAACGGCGACCCGCAGATCCAGGTCAAGGCGAGCGTGACCGAGGAGCTGGGCACGGAGATCAACGTGATCTTCACCGTGGACGCCCCGCCGGTGCGCCACGAGGACGCCGCCGCCCTGGCCAAGGACGCCGCGGGTGAGGAGGGCGAGGGCGACGGCCTGCCGCTGGGCGGCAACACCTCGCTGTTCACCGCCCGGGTCAGCCCCCGCAGCAGCGTGCGCCCGGGTCAGCCGGTCAGCCTGTCGGTGGACGTGAGCCAGCTGCACTTCTTCGACCCGCAGAGCGGCCTGGCCATCGGCCACCCCGACAACGTCTGAGCCCCTCCCCCCAGCGCCCCGCCGGGCCCTCTCCCCCCCCCTCCGGGAGGGGCCCGGCGGGGCGCACCCGTGCGCGGGGTCCCCGAGGGCGCGGTGGAACGCACCCGCGCGACCGGCGGGGCAGGTGAGGCGGGCAGGACAGGTGGGGCGGGTGATCTCGACCACCGTCGCGCACCCGCGGGAACGGGCCCGGCGGGGCGCGAACCTTATCCAGTCCGTACCGGGACAAACCTTGCTCCGAGGACACAGTCGCGCACCTGCGGGCAAGGCATCTGTTTCTTGACCCCCGGATGAGCGCACCCCAACGATTGTGTGGTGTCCAACCGAGCCCCCGGAGCCGCTCTCGTCACCGAGTCCGCGCCCGAGCCCGAGCCCGCCGTCGACGTCCTGCACGGCCGACCCGTGCCCGACCCCTACCGGTGGCTGGAGTCCGCCGACTCCCCCCGGACACTGCGCTGGCTGGAGGAGCGGGGCCGCGAGTACGCGGCCGAGGCGCTCACCTGGCCCCTGCGCGACCGCCTGGCCGGGCTCATCCGCTCCCTGGTGGACACCGACCTGTGGAGCCCGCCGACGCACCGGCCCGGCACGGTGTTCGCCACCGTGCGCCCGGCCGGAGGCGAGCACCCCCGCCTGGTGGTCCTGAGCGGGGACGACCCGCCGCGCACCGTCTACGACCCCGTGGCCGAGGACCCCGCCGGACACACCACCCTGGACGCCTGGGAACCCTCCCCCGACGGGAGGCTGGTCGCCGTGCAGACCTCGTCGGGGGGCGTGGAGCGCGGCGCCCTGCGCGTGATCGACGCGGCCAGCGGGGAGCCCGTGGGCCCCGCCGTGCCCGGGGTGCGCTACTCCCACGTGGCCTGGGCGCCCCGGGGCGTCCCCGCCTTCTACTACGTGCGCCGCGACGGCGCCAGGGGCGTGCGCGGTGTGTGGCTGCGCCGGGTCCTCGACGGCACCGAGACGCTGGTCCACGCCTGCGCGGTGTCCGGAACCGTGCCCGGGGTGCGCGTCCTGGGGAACCGGTGGCTGCTGGTGTCCGAGAGCCACGGCACCGGGCACCGCACCGACCTGTGGCTGGCCGACCTGACCGGCCCGACCCGACCCGCGGCTCCGGCCGACCCGAGCGCCCCGACCTGTGAGACCGGCCCGGCCGACCTCCCCGAGCGGCCCCCGCTGCGGCCCGTCCAGGTGGGCGAGGAGGCCGAGACCGAGGCCCGGCTGGGCCCGGACGGCCTCCTGTACCTGCGCACCACCCTGGGCGCGCCGTGGCGGCGGATCTGCGCGGTCTCCCCCGAGGAGCCGGGGGTGGGGCACTGGCGCGAGGTGGTGCCCGAGGAGGACGGGGCGACCCTGGACGCCTTCGCGCCCTGCCCCGCCGGACCCGAGGGCGGCACCGCCCTGTTCGTCGCGCGCACCCGCCTGGGGATCAGCGCCGCGACCGTCCACGACACCCGCACCGGCGGACTCCTGTACTCGGTGGACCTGCCCGGGGAGGGGATGGTCTCCACGCCGGAGACGGCGCCCGACGGGTCGGTGTACCTGGGGTACGCGGACGTGGCCACCCAGCAGCGGGTCCTGCGACTGGCCCCCGGGGAGCGCATTCCGCGCCCCTGGCCGCCCGGCGCCGCCGAGGCCCCGCCCTCCCCGGACGTGGAGCGCTCGGTGGTCTGGTGCCGCTCCGCGGACGGCACGCGGGTCCCGGTGACCGTGTTCACCGCCTCGGGCCGCGACCACGCCGCGCCCGGCAGCGGGCTGATCCCCGAGCCGACCCTCCTGCACGCCTACGGCGGCTTCGGGCGCCCGCGCCAGTTCGGGTTCAGCGCGACCGTGCTGGCCTGGCTGCTCTCGGGCGGCCGGTACGCCGTCGCCCACGTGCGCGGCGGCGGGGACGCGGGCCGCGACTGGCACCTGGCCGGTTCGGGCCGCGACAAGCCGCGCGCCGTGGAGGACCTGGTGGCCGCGGCGGCGGCCCTGGTCGGGGCGGGGATGTGCACCCGCGAACAGCTGTGCCTGTCGGGCGGCTCGGCGGGCGGGCTGCTCGTCCTGGCCGCCGCGACCGCGCGCCCGGACCTGTGCGGGGCGGTGATCGCCTCCGCGCCGCTGGCGGACATGGCCCGGTTCGAGCGGATGGGCCTGGGCCGGATGTGGACCCGCGAGTTCGGCACCGCCGCCGACCCCGACGACTTCGCCGCCCTGATGTCCTACTCCCCCTACCACCGGGCGCTGGAGGGCGCCGGGGACGGGCCGGAACGGCGCTTCCCCAGCGTCCTGCTCACCGGCTTCCACGGTGACACCCGCACCGACGCCGCCCACCCGCGCAAGATGTGCGCGGCGCTGCTGGCGGCGGCCGGGCGGGAGGAGGGGCGCCCGCCCGTCCTGCTCCGGTACGAACGCGACGTGGGCCACGGCCCGCGCGCGGTCAGCCGGGCGGTGGGACTGGCCGCCGACGCGCACGCGTTCGCGGCCCACCGGACGGGGCTGTCGCCGCGCTGAGCGCGGAAGGCGGCCCTGGCAAGAGAAACGGCACACAGAAAGCGAGGTGTGGTGCGTATGGACCCGATCGAGGTCGAGACCGAGGACCTGGCCGAGGTGACCTCCCGCGACATCACCGCGGGCGGCGACAGCGACGGCACCGACTCCAGTTCCGACTTCATCTGATCGCGTCCCGCCCGGCCCGGTCCCCCCGGGTCGGGCGGGGCCCAGCCCCCGTGCACGGAGAGGACGCCCCTCATGACCGATCCCGGCCACCTGTTCACCCGGACCCTGAGCGACGTCGTGGGAAGGGAGGCCCTCACCGAGCGCCTGTCCGAGGAGTTCGTCTTCGCCGACCTGGGCGCGGACGCGGTGCGTTCGCTGCTGACCTTCGACGACCTCAACGACCTGCTGGCCACGTGCTCCCCCGAACCGCCCAGACTGCGCCTGCACCGGGACGGGTCCCCGGTCCCGGCCGACCGCTACACCGAGGCGGCGACCTCCTCGCGGAGCGCGCGGCGGGTGGTGCGGCCCGAGGCGCTGTACCGGGAGCTGCGGGAGGGCGCGAGCCTGGTCCTGGACAGCGTGGACCGGATGCACCCGCCGGTGGGCGCGGCGGCCGACGACCTCATGCGGCTGGTGCGCGAGCGCGCGCAGGCCAACCTGTACCTGATCTGGGGCGGCTCGCGCGGCTTCGACACCCACTGGGACGACCACGACACGGTGATCGTCCAGGTGGAGGGGACCAAGCACTGGCAGGTGCACGGCCCGGGGTCGCGCCCGTACCCGATGAAGAACGACGTGGACCACGCCCACACGCCGCCGCGTGACGCCGACGGCGAGCTGCACCTGGTGTGGGAGGGTGTGCTGCGGCCGGGCCAGGTCATCCACGTGCCGCGCGGCTGGTGGCACACGGTGACCGGAACCGGCGGGGTGAGCATGCACCTGACCTTCGGCTTCACCCGGGCGACCGGGGTGGAGTGGGCGGACGCGCTGGTGCGGCGGCTGTTCGAGGAGGAGGTGTTCCGCAGGGACCTGCCGCGCTTCGCCGACCCGGACGTGCGGCGCAAGCACCAGAGGGCGCTGGCGGCCCGGATGGCCGAGCTGGCCGAGGAGCTGGACCTGGACGGCTTCCTGGCCGAGCGGGACGCGCGCTTCCCGCGCCGGACCTCGTTCTCGCTGCCGTGGCCGGTGGAGGAGGGGGCGCCGCCCGCGCACGCGCGGGTGGAGTTCGTGCCGATCCTGCCGCCGCCGCTGTCGTACGACGGCGAGAGGGTGGCCGTGACGGTGGGCGGGCGCCGGTACCGGTTCCCGGCCGTGGTCGGACCGGTCCTGGAGGCGCTCGCCGAGCACCGGGAGCTGACCGTGGCCGAACTGGCCGAGCGCGCGGGCGCGGAGGTCGAGCGGACGGCGGAGGTCGTGTCCGCGCTGTCGCGGCACCACCTGGTGGTGGTGCGGTAGTCGTCCACAGGCGCGCGCAGGGCCTGGTGGGCCCGGCCCGCGCGCGCCTACCGTGGTAGTAGGGGGGTCCCCACCCCCTCCGCTTCGCGCTGCCCGCACCCTGCGGTACCGCACGTGCCCAGCGGTACCGCACGCGCCCCGGCGGCCGGGGTGCGCTCCCCTTTCGCTGCGATCTCGTACTTACAGCGAGGTTCGACGGTCCCACCTCGCCAAGACGCGGGTCAGAGGCACGCGCGCCACACCGGCGGGTTCCGTCCAGTACGCGCCCGGCACCTGCTGGCGGACGCCCTAAGGCAGACGCGCCAGCACGTGGGCGTCCAGGAAGCCCCGCTCGGAGGCCGGGTCGTGGAGCAGCCGGGCGAACACCACCAGCCCTGCCCCGGTCAGCAGCTCCGCGAACCGGTCCACCGGCCAGCTGTAGGCGGGCGCCACCCTGTGGTCGAAGCGGACCGGCTCCGGTCCCTCCGTCGCGAAGAACGAGGCCAGGAGCAGGCCCCCCGGCGCCAGGACGCGCACCTGCTCGGCGAGCAGCGCGGGCAGCTCCCCGGGCGGGGTGTGGATCATCGAGTAGTGGGCCAGCACGCCGCCGAGCGCGCCGTCCCCGACCGGCAGCGCCTCCATCCGCGCCTCGTCGAACCGCAGCGCCGGACGGGCCCGCCGGGCGTGCTCCACCATGCCCGGGGAGAGGTCGAACCCGCGGGCGTCCAGCCCCAGCTCGCACAGCATGGCCGTCAGGTGCCCGGGACCGCAGCCGACGTCGGCCGCCCGCGGGTTCCCCGTCGCGCGTACCAGCTCGGCGAAGGTGCCGATCATGTTGCGCGAGAACGGCTGCGTCTCCAGCCGGTCGGCGAACATCGACGCGTACAGCTCCACGACCCCGTCGTAGCCCGCCCTGGTCTGTTCCTGGTGTTCCGTCACGGCACAGCAAGCTAGCACCCGCGCGCGTTCGCGGCCTCTCCGGTTCCGCCGCTCCCCCGCGTCCGGGGCCGTCTCGACTCTCAGGACCGTTCGACTCGGGACAGCCGGGACGGGGTGGACGCCGACACTCACTCCCCCGCGCCCGCGGGGTCTTCCCGTTCCCCCTCGGCGCGCCGGCGCTCCACGTAGACCTCGATGCCGTCCAGGATCCGGCGGACGGAGAAGTCCAGGTCCTCCGCGGGCCCGCCCGCGTCCTCCCCCGCGGTGTCCGACGGCTCCTCCAGGACCCCTTCCCGGAGCAGCCGGGTGATGGTGGGGAACTCCTCCGCGGTGACGACCCGGCGCAGGCCCCTGCTGTAGTCACGGCCGGTGTCGGCCATCGTGCCGCCCGCCGCCCGGGCCGCTCGGCTGATGTCCAGCTCGATGCGGACCGTCTCGCGCTGGACGGCGGAGAGCATCGTCAGCATCTGGAGCGACCAGCCGAGGTCCAGGCCGGACCGGGAGACCTCCCGCAGCCCCGCCTCCATCCAGCGCAGTCCGTTGGGCCCGCTGGGCGGCCCGTTCAGGGAGAGGTAGACCGCCCACGGGTGGCGGCGGTACATCGCGACCAACCCGCGGACCCACTCCTCCACGCCGGTCCGCCAGTCCCCGTCCTCGCGCGGCGGGGGCGGGTTGCCGTCCATGGCCGCGTCGCTCATGAGGACGAGCATGTCCTCCTTGCTGTCCACGTACCGGTACAGCGACATCGTGGTGTAGCCCAGCTCCTTGGCCACCCGCTGCATGGACACGGCCTCCAGGCCCTCGGCGTCGGCGAGGGCGACCGCCGCCGCCACCACCGCCTCCCGGCTGAGCCGGGGCTTGGGTCCCCTCCGCGGTTCGGGCTGGCGCAGCCCCCACAGGAGCTCGACCTCCCGCTCCATCCGGTTCGTCCCCCGGTGCTCGGCCGTCATACCCCACCCGTCGTCGACTGCATCGTTGACACCATCCTAGATCTGTGTATTACTTACACTAATACATGTATGACATAAACAGTTTATGGAGCACACTGCCATGTCCCACACGACCCCGGCCATCAGCGCCGAGGGGCTGCACAAGAGCTACGGCGCCACCCGCGCCCTGGACGGCCTCGACCTGAACGTCGGGGCCGGGACCGTCTTCGGCCTGCTCGGCCCCAACGGCGCGGGCAAGACCACCGCCGTGCGCGTCCTGGCCACCCTGCTGCGCCCCGACTCAGGGCAGGCCCGCGTCGCCGGGTACGACGTGCTCACCCAGGCCGACCGCGTGCGCGCCGAGATCGGCCTGACCGGCCAGTACGCCTCGGTCGACGAACTCCTCACCGGGCGCGAGAACCTCGTCATGTTCGGCCGCCTGTACGGCCTCACCCCCCGGGACGCCGACGAGCGCGCCCGAGCCCTGCTGGAGCGCTTCGACCTCGTCGAGGCCGCCGACCGCCGCGCCGACGGTTACTCCGGCGGGATGCGCCGCCGCCTGGACCTGGCCGTCAGCCTCATCCAGGAGCCCGGCGTCCTGTTCCTGGACGAGCCCACCACCGGGCTGGACCCCCGCAGCCGCCTCCAGGTCTGGGAGTCGGTGCGCGCCCTGACCGCCTCCGGAACGACCGTGCTGCTCACCACCCAGTACCTGGAGGAGGCCGACCAGCTCGCCGACGCCGTCGCCGTCATCGACCACGGCCGCGTCATCGCCGAGGGCACCCCCGACTCCCTCAAGTCTCAGGTGGGCGGCGACCGCCTCGACGTGGTCGTGCGCGACCCCGCCGACCTGGACGCCGCCGCGCGGCTCCTGGGCGCGGCCGTGTCCGCGCGGGCCAGCGTGCACCGCGACGAGCAGCGCGTCAGCGTTCCGGCCGAGGACCGCATGGAGGCGCTGACCCGGGCCGTGCGCGCCCTGGACGGCTCCGGCCTGCGGGTGGAGGACGTCGGCGTCCGCCGCCCGAGCCTGGACGAGGTCTTCCTCGGCCTGACCGGAACGACCGCCGCCGGCCACGACGGCGCCTGCCAAGCCCCTCAGGAGGCGTCCCGATGACCGCCGCCACCGCCCCCTCGGCCGCCCCGCGCCCGCTGACCCACGGGAGCCTGCCCCCGCGCCGGCTCACCCGGGCCCAGCGCCTGCGCAAGGCGGGGGCCGACACCCTGGTGCTGACCCGCCGCAACTTCCGGCACATGGTCCGCGACCCCTTCGAACCGGCCATCGCGATCACCATGCCGGTGGTGGTGGTGCTCCTGTTCGGCTACGTGTTCGGTGACGTGATGGCGCCCCCGGGCACGGAGAACTACCGCGAGTTCCTGGTCCCGGCGATGCTGGCGATGGTCATGCTCTACGGCATCGGCGGCACCGCCTCCGGGATCGCCCGCGACACCGCCCGCGACGTGATGAGCCGCTTCCGGTCCATGCCCATGTCCCCCGCGGCCCTGCTCGGCGCCCGCGCCCTGGCGGACATGGCGCGCGCCTGCCTGGAGGTGGCCCTGCTGCTCCTGGTCGGGGTCGCGATGGGCTGGCGCGCCGGGGAGGGGCTCTCCGGAGCCCTGGCCGCCGTCGGCGTGCTGCTGCTCTTCAGGCTGGCCCTGGTGTGGCTCGGGGTGCTGCTGGGTCTGGTGCTGCCCACGGCCGACTCCGTGAGCATGATCGTCTACCCGCTGACGTTCCCGCTCAGCATGCTCTCGACGAGTTTCATCCCGTCCGAGGCCATGCCCTCCTGGCTGGCCCCGGTCGCCGAGTGGAACCCGCTGTCGGCGGTGGTCACCGCCACCCGCGACCTGTTCGGCAACCCGTCCCTGCCCTCGGACGCCTGGCCCGCGGAGAACGCGCTGCTCGTGGCCGTGGCCCTGCCGGTGGCCGTCATGCTCCTGGTCACCCCGCTGGCCGTGCGCCGCTTCCGGCGGCTCAGCCGCTGACCCGAACGGCCCGGCCCGGCCGCGAGCCCGGCCCCGGCCCGGTGGCCCGGACGCTCCGACCGGACGCTCCAAACCCACCCGGCCGACACTCGGCCCCGGCCCGATGGCCCGGCACCCACGGCCCCGGGCGGCTCCCACGGAGGCGGAGCCGCCCGCAAGGCGCACACGACACACGGCCCCGCCCCCTCACCCGCGAGCCCGGCCCCGCACCGCGGTCCCCTCCCCGTAACCCGTCTCCCGCAGAGGAACGACCGACATGACCGCGACCGCCGCCCCTCCGGAGCGGACCGCCCAGCGCCCCGGCCCCCGCTGGTGGCAGCGCCCCTGGATCCTGCCCCTGGCCCTGTTCAGCGCGACCTTCCTGGTCTACGCCCTACCGCCCTACCTCGGCCTGGACCCCGCCCAGGCGCGCGTGGGCGTCCCCGAGGAGGTCGCCTGGTACTACCCGGTGCTGGTCACCCACGTCTTCGGCGGCTCCCTGCTGACGCTGCTGGTGATCCTCCAGGTATGGCCGTGGCTGCGCGCCCGCCACCCGGCCGTCCACCGCTGGAGCGGCCGTGTCTACGTCCTGGCCGGAATCCCGCTCGTGGGCGTCCCCGGCCTGCTCATCGCCCCGCTCAGCCACTTCGGCACCAGCGTCCAGATCAGCAACGTCATCTGGGCCCTCCTGTGGCTGTCCTTCACCGTCATCGGGTACCGGATGGCGCGTCGGCGCCGCTTCGCCCCGCACCGCGAGTGGATGCTGCGCAGCTTCGCCCTCGTCTACGGCATCGCGTTCAGCCGGGTGCTCACCGTCGTGCTGGTCATGGCGCACCTGCCCCGGCTGGAGAGCGATTACGGCGGCGACGCCGAGGCGCTGGGGCTGGCCATCGCCCCGGCCAACGCCTTCCTGTCCTGGATCGTGCCGCTGCTGCTGGTGGAGTGGTGGCTCAAGTACCGCCGCCCGCGCGGACGGCGCCCGCGCGCCGCGGCCTGAACCCTCCACAGGGGCCCTTCCCCGCGACCCGACCGCGGGAAGGGCCCCTTCCGTGTGTCCGCCTCCGACGGCCCCGGCGCCTCCCCGTGCCCGCGGCGTGTGCGACCGGTCCAGGCCCGCGACCGGCCCAGGCCCGCGCCCCGCTCGGCCGCGCCCGGGCGGTGTGCGCGGCCCCGGGCGTCCGCGTTCGGCACCGTCCCCGCGTGGGACTGGAGGGACGTGTGAGTCTGTCTCTGCCGTCCCTTCAGGCACCTGCGTCACACCACAGAGCCAGCGGAAACGGCACCGGTGACCTACACCACCCCCGGCCCGTATCCGGAGAAAACCGCCCGGACCTGCATCTTTTGCCCGCGTTTCGGTTAGGGGATAATCCGATGATCATTGCGGCACACACGTTCGTTAGGGTAGCCTCACTTAAGAGGCGCAGATGTACTCGTCCCCCGAAGGTCACTGCACTCACACGACCCCCGGACATGACGACATCGTGCGACGAAGGGCAGGTACAGCGGTGACACCAGACCCGCTCGACGCGTTCCGCGACGCCTGCGCGCCGCTGAAGTTCGCGCCCCTGCCCGACCTGCTCTCCTTCGAGGAGCTCTCCGCCGTTCCCCGCGGCCGCGTGCACTGGCACCAGGCGGGCGCCATGGCCGAGGACGGCTGGCTGCCGGTCCTGTACGACCGCCTCCGCAGCGAGCACGGCCCCGGCCACCGCCTCCCCGCCGCCACGAACTTCCTGCGGGTGACCCTGCGCGAGCCCATCTTCCTGGTCTCGGCCTCGCTGTACCTGACCGGGCGCGCCCCGCTGCTGAGCCCGGACACCCTCTACCTGCCCTGGGACTCCGGGCTGGCGCGCTTCGGCACACCCGCCTCGGTCGGCACGCGGACCGCGGTCCTGCCGGACGATCCCGCCGTCGGCCACCCCGACACCGTGGTCGCCGAGGACGAGGACGCCCAGCTGCGGATGGCCGCCGAGGCCCTGTTCGCCACGTTCGAGCCGATCATCGACGCCCTGCACGGGCACACGCGCTCGGGCAAGCGCACGCTGTGGGGCTGGGTGCTCGACACCCTGCACTTCTACATGCTCAACCCGGCCCGCTACCTGGGCCGCGATCCCCGACAGGCCTGGGAGCTGGCCACCCGCCTGGGCGACGCGGTGGTCGCGGCGGGCGCGGTGACCCGCAGGCGTCCGCGCCTGTTCCCGTTCGCCCCCGACCACCCCCGCGGGACCTGGGCGGTGCGGGGCACCTGCTGCTTCGACTACAAGGGCGACCCGGAGCACGGGTACTGCACCACGTGCCCGCTCAAGTGCGACGGCGAGCGCCAGCAGGACCTGTCGGAGTGGCTGCGCGACCCGGCGCTGGCCCCCTGAGCCCCTCCCCCGGCGCCGCCGGTCAGCTGACCGGCACCTCCACCGGTTCGCCGAAGAACGGGGAGAAGACCACCGTCTCGGGGTCCACGTCGCCCTCCACCGTGATGACCCCCGAGACGCTCTGCCCGGGGGCGAGCGTGCGCGCACCGATCTCGTCGGCGTCCATGCCGACGGCCTCGGAGGTGCTGTGCTGGCCGCCCCGGGCGTCCACGACCCGGAAGTAGAGCGGGTTGACCTCGATGTCCTCCTGGCCGGTGTTCGTCACCGACACGTCCACGCTGGTGTAGTCGCCCTCGGTGTAGAGCGGCCCGGGGTCGAAGTCGGCGGGTGAGGCGGTGAGCTCGACCCGGGGCCCGGCCGCCTCGCCGCCCTCCTGCCGGGACTCGGTCTCCTGCGCCGGGGGCTGCCTGTGGGCCGCCGCGAACAGGGCGACGGTCGTGCACCCGGCGATGACGAACATCAGCAGCAGCAGGACCCCGCAGCCGATGCCGAGGATCTTCCCCCACGGGGTGGGGCTGGTCTCCGGCGGCCCGTAGCCGCCCTGGGGCGGGTAGCCCTGGCCCGCGCCGGGCCCCGGCCCGTAACCGTAGGCCTGCCCGTAACCGCCGGTCCGCCCCGGCGCGTACCCCGGCCCCTGACCCGAGGGGTAGCCGCCCGCCGCGGCGTAGCCCGGCCCCTGACCGGAGCTGAAGTCGCCCGGAGGCCCGCCGGGGGGCTGACCGCCCGCGCCGGGCGCGGGCCCGTCCGACTCCCCGTATCCGGGGGCGTAGCCCGCGTGTTCGTATCCTGCCTGGCCGGGACCGTTGGGCCCCTCGGAGAGCTCACCGGTCACCGGTTCGGGCGGCGCGCCCGTCGGGTGCCCGCCCGGGGGGACGTCTCCGGGGGCGCGCCCGGCCGGGGGTTCCCCGTAGGCGTGGGCTCCCGTCGGGGGAGGGCTCTCGTGACGGCCGCGCGGGGACTGGTCCTCCCCGGGCGGCGCGAGCGGGTCCCGGGGACCTCCGTCGGCTCCGGCAGGAGGCGGCGCGTCCTGGGGGCCGTGCGGGGACCCGTCTTCTCCGCCTCTCGCGGGCTGGTCCTCCCCGGGCGGCGTCTCCCGGTGGGGGAAGCGGTGCGGCGGCTCCCCCGGCGGCTGCGGCCCGCCCTCGATCGGGTCACCGGCGTCGCCGGGACGCCACTCCTCCGGCGGACGGTGGTTCACCGGGTCCGGGCGCTGTCCCGACTGCTCCGGCGGCACACCCTCGGACTCCCGATCGGACACTGAGAACACCCCTCATGTCAGCGCGGTCCACCCGCCGGCTCACCGCCGTCGGGCGCCTCACGCCTGCACGGTAACCGCGGGGGCGGGCCCGCGCGGGGAGGTCACGGGGCGTTTTCGGTAAGGCCCGGGCAAAGGGCGCACGACAGGGGCCGTGGAGCCCGGTCACCGCACTCGGCGGCGACAGGCCGACCGGCGGTCAGCGCGCTTGCCCGGTCCGCTCCCGCCGGTCCGCCCTGGCCAGCCGGGCGCGCACGGCGAGCACGAACACCGGCACGGTGAACACGGCCGCGAACAGGTTGAGGCCGCCGAAGCCCGCCTGGGCCAGCACCACACCCGACAGGGCGCCCGCCGCCGCGCCGCCCAGGTTCATCACCAGGTCGCTCACACCCTGCACGCGGGGGCGCACGTCCGCCGCCAGGGACTCCGCCAGCAGCGCCGTCCCGGACACCAGCCCGAACGACCACCCCAGCCCCAGCAGCACCAGACCGACCGTCACCCTGGCCTCGTCGTGCCCGGCCGTGCCCGCCACCACCGCGGCGGCGACCAGGATCCCCTGACCGGCCAGCAGCACGGGCACCCGCCCGAACCGGTCGGTGAGCCATCCCACCACCGGCGACAGGGCGTACATGCCGGCGATGTGCAGGGAGATCGTCAGGCCGATCACGGTCAGCGCCGCGCCGTGGTGCGACATGTGCACCGGCGTCATGGTCATGACCGCGACCATCACGGTGTGGCTGGCCACGATGCCGACCACCGCGAGCAGCGCCCCCGGGCTGGCCGCGACCACCCGCAGCGCCCCGGCCACGGACAGCCGGGCTCCGGAGGGGGCCGCGCCGCCGGAGGGGCGGTTCGCGGTGGCCGCGCGCAGCGGGTCCGGGCGCAGCAGGGCGAGGATCAGCAGTCCGCCCAGGACGAACCCGGTGGTGGTGAACAGCACCGGGCCCAGCAGGGCGGGCAGGCCGAACAGGTCGGCCACGCGCGCGCCGGGGCCGGTGAGGTTGGGGCCCGCCACCGAACCGACGGTGGTCGCCCAGACCACGATCGACAGGTCCCGGCCGCGGCTGCGCTCGGAGGCCAGGTCGGCGGCGGCGTGCCGCGCCTGGAGGTTGGTGGCGGTCCCGGCGCCGACCAGGACCATGCCGACGAGGAAGAGCGCGAACGCCTCCAGCACCGTGGCGGCGATGACGACGGTGCCGCCGAGCGCGCCGAGCATCCAGCCCAGCGCGAGGCCGGGTCGGCGGCCGCGCCGGGCTGCCAGCGAGGCCAGGGGCAGGGCGAACACCGCGGCGCCCAGGGTGATCATGGTGGTGGCCATGCCGGACCAGGTGTCGGAGCCGGTGAGTTCGAGGGCGATGAGCGCGCCCACCGCGATCATCGCGCCCATGCCCACGCCCCCGACCACCTGGGCGAGCATGAGGACCAGGACGGTACGCCGCTGGAGCCGGGCCCGTTCGGACTCGGTGAGGGCGTCCCCTGGCTGAGCGGTGTGTGTCGACACGCGTGCGTCCTCTGTTTGGTCCTACTAACGGAGGAATCCTAGTCAGAAGCGTGTTATGTCTGCCATGTCATAAACACCGCTCCTGGCGGACGCCGCTCAGTGACGTCCGTAGCGCCACCGCAGGTAGTCGTGCTCACGCTCGACGTAGCGCATCTCCGAGTACAGGGTGTGCGGGTCGCGCGCGCTGATGACGACACCGCCCGCGGGGATCACCGGCCAGCACGCGAACGCCCAGAAACAGCGGGTGTAGGGACCCCACAGGACCACCCACGCACCCTGCTTCTGCCACTCGATGTGTTCGGCGATCCGGCGCTGTTCCTGCTCCCCAGTCCTGTCCATGCCGATGGAGGACATACCCGGCACGGGCGGGGGTGATCAGGCCGGAACCGGCCACGGCACCAGTGACCTGCGACCCTTGCCGAACACGGGATTCGGTCCCCCGCTTCGGAGGTTTCGGCCGCACGAAAGCGGGTCCGGGAACCGCGCGGGCGCCGCACCGCCGCCCCGGAGGCCCGTACCGCCTGCGAGGACACCCCCGTACGGAGACGGTGCCCGCCCCGACGCGGGGGGCGTCGGCGCGGGCACCGTGGGAGTCCGGCGGGCGGGGCCGGGTCCGGCGCTCCGGGTGGGGAGAACCGGGTTCGGTCGGCCCGGGTTCAGCGCCCGGAGACCAGCGCGCTGCCCGGCACCGGCTCGGCCGGGTCCTCGCCCAGGGAGATGATCCTGTTGTCGCGGTCCACGTGCACGATGTGCTGGACGTGCTCGGCACGCTCGGCCTCGGTGAGCTGGGCGTAGGAGATGATGATGACCAGGTCGCCCGGGCTGACCAGCCGGGCGGCGGCGCCGTTGATGCCGATGACGCCGGTACCGCGTTCGCCGGTGATCGCGTAGGTGACCAGCCGGGCGCCGTTGTCGATGTCGACGATGTGGACCTGCTCGCCGTCGACGATGTCGGCGGCGTCCATCAGGTCGGCGTCGATCGTGACCGACCCGACGTAGTGCAGGTCGGCCTGCGTGACCGTGGCGCGGTGGATCTTGCCGTTGATGAGGGTGCGCAGCACTGCTCAAGCCTCGTTTCAGGTGTCTTGCGAACTACAGGCCCAGGGGTCCCGTGTCCCTCCATGATGACCCCCTCCGGGTGCCGCTCCGGCCACCGGGGTCCGCCATCGCGTCCAACATCGCCCGCGACCGGGGTGTTCCGCGTGTGGCGTGCGCCACCCGGGCGCCTTCCTCCGTCCGCACGCCCCCGATCCCCCTTCGCTGACGGGGAGGCGTCTGCGGCGTTCCCGCTCGCAGGCCGGGGTCCCTGGGGCACAATGGGACCGCGCGTGCCCGGACCTCCCTGAGCCCCCGGGCGGTTGCCGCGCGCGGCGCCCCGCCCCCGTGCCGGGGAGGCCGCGGACGGTGTCGGGACGAGGGGTTGGTAGCGGTGGACCACAACGGCGGTCGGCCCGCGGCGGACCCGGTGCGCCGGGCCACCATGCGCGACGTCGCGGCCCTGTCCGGAGTGAGCGTCAAGACGGTCTCGCGCGTGGTCAACGACGTCTCCACCGTCTCCGAGGAGCTGCGCGACCGTGTCATGCGGGCCGTCGCGCAGCTGGACTTCCGGCCGAACCTGGCCGCCTCCAGCCTGCGCCGCACCGACGGCGCCACCCGCCAGATCGCCCTGCTGCTGGAGAACGTGGCCAACCCCTTCTCCGCCACGCTGAGCCGGGCGGTGGAGAACGTGGCCCGCGAGCACGGCACCCTGGTCCTGTCCGGGAGCCTGGACGAGGATCCCCGACGCGAGCTGGAGCTGGTGCGGGCGGCCACCCTGCACCGGGTGGACGGCATCCTGCTGGTCCCGGCCGCGCCCGACCACGCCTACCTGCACCGCGAGATCCGCACCGGCACCCCGGTGGTGTTCGCCGACCGCCCGCCGCGCGGCCTGGACGCCGACGCGGTCATGGCCGCCAACGCCGAGGGGGCCCGCGAGGCGGTGCTGCACCTGGCCGACCACGGGCACACCGAGATCGCCTTCCTGGGCCACGAGCGCGGCGTCAGCACGGCGGGCGAGCGCCTGGCCGGCTACCGGACCGCCCTGGACGAGCGGGGCCTGCCCGAGCGCCCCGGGCGCGTGGTGTGCGGCCTGGGCGGCTCCGCCGCGGCGGCGCGGGCGACCGGTGCGCTGCTGGACTCCGCGCACCCGCCCACGGCCCTGTTCACCGCCCAGAACCTGGTGACCATCGGCGCCATCCAGGCCCTCCAGGAACGCGGCCTGCACGAGCGCGTCGCGGTGGTGGGCTTCGACGACTTCCCCATGGCCGACCTGCTCACGCCCCGGGTGACCGTGATCGCCCAGGACGTGATGGGCATCGGCGCCCTGGCGGTGCGGCGGCTCTTCGCGCGCATCGCGGGCGACGACGGCCCGCCCCGCGAGGAGCGGGTGCCCACCGCGCTCGTCGTGCGCGGGTCCGGGGAGATCCCCCCGCCGGGCCCGCGTTGACGGCCCTCCCGGGCCCGTGCCCAGGCCCGGGAGGAGCGGACCCGGACGTGCCCGGCGCGGCGACCGGACGGGGCCGTCGGGGGCGAGGCCACCGCAGGCCGGAACCCCGGGCACACCGGCGGCGGTCCCGGTCGGCGCGCTAGGTGAGCGAGGAGTAGGCCACCACTCCGCGCCGCACCAGGTCACCGGCCTTGCGCGCGGTGGTGCGCACCTCGGCGTCGCCGCTGGCCCCGGCGATCTGGCCGAGCATGTCCACAAGCATCTTGGCGGTGCGCACGAAGTCACCGGCGGGCATGTCGGCCTGGCGCAGGATGGCGTCCAGCCGGTCGCCGCCCGCCCACCGGTGGGCCGTCCACACGAAGCCCAGGTCGGGCTGGCGCAGGAACGACACCCGGTGCCGGGACTCGACCTCGGACAGCTCGCCCCACAGGCGCACCATCTCCGCGAGCGTCTCGTCCACCCGCCCGCCGGGCAGGCGCGGGTAGGCGTCGTCGCCCCGGCGCGCCTCGTAGACCAGAGAGGCGGCGCAGGCGGCCAGCTCGACCGGGGTCAGCCCCTTCCACAGGCCGCGGCGCAGGCACTCGGCCACGAGCAGGTCCAGTTCGGAGTAGACCTTGGCCAGCCGCGACCCGTCGTCGGAGACGCTGTCCTCCTCCAGGTACCCCAGGTCGTCCAGCACCCCGCACACGCGGTCGAAGGTGCGGGAGATGACGTGCGAGCGCCCCTCCACCCGGCGGCGCAGGCCGTCGGTCTCCCGGCGCAGGCGGAAGTAGCGTTCGGCCCAGCGGGCGTGGTCCTCGCGGTCGGCGCACCCGTGGCAGGGGTGCTGGCGCATCTCCCCGCGCAGGCGCAGCACCTCGGAGTCCTCCCCCGCGTCGCGCGAGCCCCGCTCGTAGACGGGGTCGGTGCCGCGCTCCTTGAGCTTGTTGCGCAGCGTGGAGGCCAGGTCCTGGCGCGAGCGCGGCGACTTGGCCGAGAACGACTTGGGCACGCGGATGCGCCCGGAGGGGTGTACCGGCACGGTGAAGTCGCTGGCGTTGACCCGCTTGACCTGCTTGTCCACGGTGAGCACCAGGGGCGCGGGCAGGTCGTGGCGCAGCCCCGGGTCCAGCACGACCGCGTGTCCGGAGTAGCGGCCCGAGGGGATGCGGATGATGTCGCCGGTGCGCAGCTTCTCCAGGCTCTCCAGGGCCTCGTCGCGGCGCCGGGCCGAACGGTTCTTGGAGAGCATGGACTCGCGGTCGCTCAGGGCGCGGCGCAGCGCGGCGTACTCCATGAAGTCGCCCAGGTGGCACTCGGCCGCCTGGGCGTAGCCCTCCAGTGCCTCCTCGCTCTTGCGCAGCTGTTTGACCAGGCCCACGACGGCGCGGTCGGCCTGGAACTGGGCGAAGGACGCCTCCAGCATGTTGCGGCTGCGCTGGCGGCCGACCTGGCCGACCAGGTTCACCGCCATGTTGTAGGAGGGCTGGAAGCTGGAGTTGAGGGGGTAGGTGCGGGTGCCCGCGAGGCTGGCCACCGACTCGGGGTCGGTCCCGGCCTGCCACACGACCACCGCGTGGCCCTCCACGTCGATGCCGCGCCGCCCGGCGCGTCCGGTGAGCTGCGTGTACTCGCCGGGGGTGAGCTGGGCGTGGGTCTCGCCGTTCCACTTGTCGAGTTTTTCGATGACCACCGTGCGCGCGGGCATGTTGATGCCCAGGGCCAGGGTCTCGGTGGCGAACACCGCGCGGATGAGGCCGCGCGAGAACAGGTGCTCGACGATCTCCTTGAAGGTGGGCAGCATCCCGGCGTGGTGGGAGGAGATGCCCGCCTCCAGGGCGCGCAGCCACTGCTCGAAGCCGAGCACGGCCAGGTCGGCGGGCGGGATGTCGGCGCACCGCGTCTCGGCGTACTCGCGGATCTCGTCGGCCTCCTCCGGGGTGGTGAGCACCAGCCCGGCCGCCAGGCACTGGCGGACGGCGTCGTCGCACCCCGCCCGGCTGAAGATGAAGGTGATCGCGGGCAGCAGGCCGTCGTCGTCCAGCTCCTCGATGATGGTGGGCCGCGAGGGCGGCGCGAACCGCGAGCGCGGCCGCACGTTGCCGCGGGCCCGCGACTGCGGGTGGCGGCGCCGGTTGGCCAGCTGGGTGACGCGCGAGTCCTCCTCGGCGAAACGGGTCAGCCGGGGGTTGATCCGCAGCTTCTGCCCGCCGACCTCGATCTCGCGGGGCTGCCAGCCCTGGCGGCGGCGCTCGCGCCTGCGCTTCTTGGCGCGCCCGGTGGAGCCCTCCCGCTCCTCCCCGTCCCCGGACCCGGGGTCGGCGTCCTCCTCCATGCCCACGAACAGGTCGTGGACGCGGTTGCCGACCATCACGTGCTGCCACAGCGGCACGGGCCGCTTCTCGTCCACGATGACGGTGGTGTCGCCGCGCACCTGCTGGAGCCACTCGCCGAACTCCTCGGCGTTGCTGACGGTGGCCGAGAGGGCGACCATGCGCACCGACTCGGGCAGGTGGATGATCACCTCCTCCCAGACCGCGCCGCGGAAGCGGTCGGCGAGGTAGTGCACCTCGTCCATCACCACGTAGGCCAGTCCACCGAGGGTGGACGAGCCCTCGTAGAGCATGTTGCGCAGCACCTCGGTGGTCATGACCACCACGGGCGCCTCGCCGTTGACGCTGTTGTCACCGGTCAGCAGGCCGACCTGGTCGGCGCCGTAGCGCTTGACGAGGTCGTTGTACTTCTGGTTGGACAGCGCCTTGATGGGCGTGGTGTAGAAGCACTTGGTGCCCTCGCCCAGGGCCAGGTGTACGGCGAACTCGCCGACCACGGTCTTGCCGGAGCCGGTCGGCGCGGCCACCAGCACCCCGTGGCCGTTCTCCAGCGCCTTGCAGGCCCGGATCTGGAAGGGGTCGAACTCGAACCCGTAGAGGCCCTGGAAGGCCTCGATTGCGGCGCTGGAGGACCCCTGGCGCCGACGGAAGGCGGCGTACCGCTCAGCGTGACTACTCATATGGCCTCCAGCCTATGAGGTCAGCTCCAACATCTCGACCGCTTTGGGGGCCACCTCGCAGACCAGTGGCGGTTCCCCGACGCGTTCGCCGTCCGCGTAGGCGACGCCCGCCGCGCCGCGGATGGTGACGGTGCGCCCGCGTTCGACCACCACCTCGTCGAGGCCGGTGTGGCTGCCGTTGAAGACGCGGGGGAACACGCTCAGGAATCGGCCGATCGGGGCCTGGCGGACGAAGACCACGTCGAGGAGGCCGTCGTCGGGGACGGCGTCGGGGCACACGTGCATGCCGCCGCCGTAGGCGCTGGTGTTGCCGACCGCGACGAGCATCCCGGGTTCGGCGATGCGGCGCCCGTCCACCTCGATGTCGTAGTCGATGGGCTGGAAGGAGCGCAGCTCGGCCAGGATTCCGGCCACGTACCCCGCGCGGCCGATCCGGTGGCGGAACCCGTTGACGCGCTCGTTGACCCGGGCGTCGAAGCCGCAGGCCAGGACGCTGAGGAAGTAGCGCTGCGTGCCGTCGGCCAGGGTCAGGCGCACGGCGTCCGCGGGGCGGGTGCGCCCCCGCAGGACCGCCTCGGCCACGTCCCCGGCCGACCCTCTCGGGCGGCCGAAGGCGCGGGCGATGTCGTTGCCGGTCCCGGTGGGGACCACCGCCAGGGGGACCCCGGTGCCCACCACCGCCTGCAGGGCCTGGTGGACGAGCCCGTCCCCGCCCACGGCCACGAGCGCGTCGGGCCGGTCGGAGGCGGCCAGGCGGGCCATGCGGCGGCTGTCGGCGGCCGAGCGGCCGGTGTAGACGTGCACTCTGGCTCCCGCCTCGCGCAGCGCCTCCTTGAGGCGTACCGCGACGACGGCCGCGCGGCGCCGCCCGGAGTTGGGGTTGACCAGGAGGGCGATGTGTGGGGGCATGGGAGTCCTAGCGGGAACGGGGGCGCGGGGTGCGCCGGAGCGCGCCGTGCCCGGTGCGCTCGTCTCCCGTCGGCCACGGGGGCGGGAACGGCGCACGGCGGTGTGGCTACGGGCTTCCCGGACCGGACCGCGGGCCCGGCCGGGGTACCTGATGGGTCACACTACCCACACCGGCCCCGCCGCCGCACCAGCCGGCCACCAGGTTTCTGACGGCCCCGTGCGGCGCCCCGCCGCTCCCGCCGAAGGCCCCGGATTTCGGTCATGCCGGATCGCGCACCCGCGCACCCCGGAGGAAGGGCCCGCCCCCGGGCCCGCGAGACGGCCTCAGCTCCCGGCGGTGTGGGGCCGCGCGGCGCCGTACTCCTCGGCGGTCATGATCCTGCCCTCCAGCGTCGGCTGCGCGACCGGCTGCTGGGGCTGGGGCTGGGGCTGCGCGGCGGCCCGCTCCGGCTCGGCGGGCCGCGCGCCGTCGGCGTCGTCGTGCATGCCCTTGGTCTCGGCCTTGAGGATGCGGGCACTGCGGCCCAGGGAGCGCGCCAGGTCCGGGAGCTTCTTGGCTCCGAACAGCAGTAGCGCGATGACCAGGAGGATCAGGATCTCACGTGCCCCGAAACCCATCGTTCTCACTTCCTTCTTCCGCGGCGTGCCCCGTGGCACGGCCTCCTCGGCTCGGGTGCCCGGTCCTCCGGGTCCACGGCCGCTCAACACAACGATGAACCACGCGTGCGGCGTTTGTCATCCGGGGGGCTGGAAACGGTACCCCATACCGGGCTCGGTGATGAGGAACCGCGGCGCCTTGGGATCGGGTTCGAGCTTCTTGCGCAACTGGGAGACGTACAGGCGCAGGTAACCGGTGTCGGTGACGTGCTCGGACCCCCACACGTCCGCCAGCAGCCTCTGGCGTGTGACGAGCTTCCCGGCGTGGCGCATGAGGATCTCCAGGATGCGCCACTCGGTGGGGGTCAGCCGCACGCCCTCCGCGCCCGAACCGCCCTCGCGGGTCACGGTCCTGGCCGACAGGTCCACGGTCAGCTCCCCCAGCCCGACGAGCGGTTCGGCGTCGCCGCCCGCGCCGCGGCGGGTCAGGGCCCGCACCCGCGCCAGGAACTCGTCGATGGCGAAGGGCTTGGTGACGTAGTCGTCGGCGCCCGCGTCGAGCGCCTGGACCTTGTCCACGGAGTCGGTGCGCCCGGAGACGACGAGGATCGGGGCGCTGGTCCAGCCGCGCAGCCCCCCGATGACCTCCACCCCGTCCAGGTGCGGCATGCCCAGGTCGATCACGTACAGGTCCGGGCGCTGGTCGACGGCGGCGTTGAGGGCGTCGGCGCCGTTGGTGGCGACCACGATGTCGTATCCGCGGGCGCGCAGGGTCACCCTGAGGGCGCGCAGGATCTGCGGGTCGTCGTCGGCGACGAGGATCTTCACGCGTCCTCCCCCGGGGCGGGGCGCTCGGCCAGGGGCAGGGAGATGACCATGGTCAGCCCGCCTCCGGGGGTGTCCTCGGCGGTGAGCCGCCCGCCCATCCCCTCCACGAACCCCCGGGACAGCGCCAGCCCCAGGCCCAGGCCCGTGGTGTTGTCGGTGTCGCCCAGCCTCTGGAAGGGGACGAAGAGCTGGTCGAGGCGGTCCGGGGAGACGCCCGGACCGTGGTCGATCACCCGGATCTGGGCGGCTGCGCCGAAGGCGCTGGTGGCCACGCGGGCCCGGCGCCCCGGCGGGGAGAAGCGCACGGCGTTGGCCAGGAGGTTGACGATGGCCCGCTGGAGCAGTCCGGCGTCGGCGCGCACGGCTGGCAGGTCGGGGTCCAGTTCCAGGTCCACGTCGGCCGGGCCCAGGCCCAGCTCGTCCAGGGCGGGCAGGATCACCTCGTCCACGTCGGTGTCGTGGGCGGAGACCGCCAGCACGCCCGCCTGGAGCCTGCTGACGTCCAGCAGGTCGGTGACCAGGGCGGTGAGCGTGGCCAGGCTCTCCTCGGCCGTGGCGAGCAGTTCGTCGCGGTCGCCGGGCGACCAGTCCACCCCGGACAGGCGCAGGCTGCTGACCGCGGTGGTCACGGCGGCCAGCGGACGGCGCAGGTCGTGGCTGACCGCGGAGAGCAGGGCGCTCCTGACCTGGTCGTTCTCGGCGAGCGGGCCCACCTCGCTGGCGGTGGCGCGCAGGTCCTGGTGTTCGAGGGCCGCGTCGATCTGGGTGGCGATCACCTCCAGGAGCCGCCGCTCGGAGGCGCCGAGGTCGGCGCCGTGGAGTTCGAGGCTGGCGCGCTCGCCCACGGCCACGACCGTGGGTTCGGCGCCGGGCGGGGCCTCGCCCGCGGAGCTGAGGACCGCACCGTCCGAGCACAGCCGCACCGCGTCCAGGGCGAAGGCCTCGCGGGTGCGGCCGACCAGGGCCCTGAGGGCGTCCTGGCCGCGCAGGACGCTGCCCGCGACGGTGGCGAGCAGCTCGAACTCGGCCCCGGCCCGCTGGGCGGCGCGGGTGCGGCGCGCGGCCTGGTCGACGACGTAGCTGACCAGGACCGCGTTGAGGGCGTACAGGAGCAGGGCGCCCAGGTGCACGGGGTGGTCGATCCTGATCTGCAGCACCGGTTCGATGAACAGCAGGTCCAGCGTCACGGCCGACATCACGGCGGTGTAGAGCGCGGGCCAGATGCCGCCGACCAGCGCCACGACCACCACCAGCAGCTGGTAGGTCAGCACGTCCGCGACCAGCGCCTCCGGGCTGCGCTCGGCCGCCAGCATCCAGGTCAGGAGCGGTCCCGCCACGAGCGAGAGCGCGAACCCGGCCAGGCGGCGCCGCAGGCTGAGCGCCCCGCCCAGGCGCGGCAGGGCCAGCCCCCTGGCGGCCGCGGCGTGGTTGACCATGTGCACGTCGATGGGGCCCGACTCGCGGATGACGGTCGCACCGACCCCGGGCCCGGTGAGCGCGGTGAGGAGGCGGCCGCGGCGGCTGATGCCGATGACCAGCTGCGTGGCGTTGACCGCGCGGGCGAACTCCACCAGCGAGCGGGGGATGTCGTCGCCGACCACCTGGTGGAAGGTTCCCCCCAGCCGCTCGGTCAGGACGCGCTGGGCGGCGAGCGCCTCGGGACGGGCGTCGCGCAGGCCCTCCTGGCCGCTGACGTGCAGGGCCAGGAGTTCGCCGCTGCCCGAACGGGCGGCGATGCGCGCGCCCCGGCGCAGCAGCGTCTCCCCCTCGGGGCCGCCGGTGAGGGCGACCACGACGCGCTCGCGCGCCTCCCAGGTGCTGTCGATGCGGTGTTCGGCCCGGTAGTCCATCAGCGCGCTGTCGACCTCGTCGGCCAGCCAGAGCAGGGCCAGTTCGCGCAGCGCGGTGAGGTTACCCAGGCGGAAGTAGTTCGACAGGGCGGCGTCGATGCGCTCGGCCGGGTAGACCCGGCCCGCCGCGAGCCGGTCGCGCAGGGCCTGGGGCGCGAGGTCGACCAGCTCGATCTGGTCGGCCGCGCGCAGCACCCGGTCCGGGACGGTCTCGCGCTGGGGCGCCCCGGTGATGCGCTGGACCACGTCGTTGAGGGACTCGATGTGCTGGATGTTGACGGTGGTGATGACGTCCACGCCCGCGGCGCACAGCCGCGCCACGTCCTCCCAGCGCTTGCCGTGGCGCGCGCCGGGGGCGTTGGTGTGGGCGAACTCGTCGACCAGGGCGACCTGCGGCCGCCTGGCCAGGACGGCGTCCAGATCCATCTCCGTCAGGCCCACGCCCCGGTGGGAGACCGCCGTGCGGGGGACGGTCTCCATCCCGTCGAGCAGGGCGGCGACCGCCTCGCGTCCGTGTGTCTCCACGATGGCGACCACCACGTCGCGGCCCTCGTCGCGCAGGCGCCTGCCCTCCTCCAGCATGGTGTGGGTCTTGCCCACTCCCGGGGCCGCCCCGAGGAAGACCCGCAGCCGTCCCCGCCCCATCAGCTTCCCCACCGGTCGAGCGCGATGTTCAACTCCAGGACGTTGACCCTCTCCTCGCCGAGGAAGCCCAGGTCCCGGCCTTCGATACTACGCCCGACCAGGGCCCGCAGCTCCCCCTCGGGAAGGCCGCGCGCCTCGGCCACCCGCGGCACCTGGAACAGGGCGTACTCGGGGCTGATGTGGGGGTCCAGACCCGAGGCGGACGCGGTCAGGGCGTCCACCGGGACGCGGTCGGGATCCACTCCCTCGAAGGCGGCGACCGCCTCCCGGCGCTCCTCGACCGCCGCGACGAGCTCGGGGTTCTCCGGGCCCAGGTTGCCGCCGCCGGAGGCCCCGGCGTCGTGGCCGTCCCCGGCGGCCGAGGGCCGGGACTGGAACCACTCGGGCAGGGGACGGCCGTCGGCGCCGGTGAAGGACTGGCCGATCAGCGCGGACCCCACGACCGTCCCGTCCGGCGCGCGCAGCAGCGAGCCGTCGGCGCGGGCGGGCATGAGGGTCTGGGCCAGGAGCGTGACAGCCAGCGGGTAGGCCAGGCCGAGCACGAGGGTCAGGACCAGCACCGCACGGAGGGCGGCGCCGAACTGGCGCAGGATGGCGCGTGTGGAGCTCATGGTGGGTGTTGCCTCCCGTGGGAGCGCGTCAGAATCCGGGGAGGAGGCTGACGACGCGGTCGATCAGTGCGATGCCGGCGAAGGGGGCGACCACGCCGCCCAGGCCGTAGAGGAGCAGGTTGCGGCTCAGGACGCGGGACGCGCTCAGCGGCCGGTGGCGCACGCCGCGCAGGGCGAGCGGGATCAGGACGACGATGACGAGCGCGTTGAACACGACCGCGGACATGATGGCCGAGGCCGGAGAACCCAGCCCCATGACGTTGAGCGCGGCCAGGCCGGGGAAGGCGCCCGCGAACAGCGCGGGGATGACGGCGAAGTACTTGGCGACGTCGTTGGCGATGGAGAAGGTGGTCAGGGCGCCGCGGGTCATGAGCAGCTGCTTGCCGATCCGCACGACGTCGATGAGCTTGGTCGGGTCCGAGTCCAGGTCGACCATGTTCCCGGCCTCCTTGGCGGCGGAGGTACCGGTGTTCATCGCCACGCCCACGTCCGCCTGGGCCAGGGCCGGGGCGTCGTTGGTGCCGTCGCCGGTCATCGCGACGAGGGCGCCGCCCTCCTGCTCGCGGCGGATGAGGGCGAGCTTGTCCTCGGGGGCGGCCTCGGCGAGGAAGTCGTCCACCCCGGCCTCTGCGGCGATCGCCCGGGCCGTCAGCGGGTTGTCGCCGGTGACCATGACGGTGCGGATGCCCATCGCCCTGAGTTCGGCGAACCGTTCGGCGATGCCCTCCTTGACCACGTCCTTGAGGTGGACCACCCCGAGGACGCGGGCCCCTCCCCCGGGTTCGCGCACGGCGACGGCCAACGGGGTGCCCCCGCCCTGCGAGACGTCGGCGACCAGCGCCTCCAGGTCGGTGCGCACCACGGCGCCGACCGGACCCTCCTCATCGACCCACGCGGTGACCGCCGAGGCGGCCCCCTTGCGGATGCGGGTGCCGTCGGGCAGGTCAAGGCCGCTCATCCGCGTCTGGGCGGTGAAGGGCACGACCTCGCCCCGGACCGCCGGGCCGACGTCGGCCCCCCGCGCGGCGGCCAGCTCCACGACGGAGGTTCCCTCGGGCGTGGGGTCGGCCAGGGAGGACAGGGCGGCGGCGCGGACCAGGTCCGCCTCGGGCACGCCCTCCAGGGGCAGGAACGCGCTCGCCCTGCGGTTGCCGTGGGTGATGGTGCCGGTCTTGTCGAGCAGCAGGGTGCTCACGTCCCCGGCGGCCTCCACCGCCCGGCCGGACACGGCCAGGACGTTGCGGCGCACGAGCCGGTCCATTCCGGCGATGCCCACGGCCGAGAGCAGGGCGCCGATGGTGGTGGGGATGAGGCACACCAGGAGGGCGACCAGGACGGGCACACTCACCGGCGCGCCGACGTGGGCGGCGATCGGGCTCAGGGTGAGAGCGACGACCACGAAGACGACCGACAGGCTCGCCAGCAGGATGTTGAGCGCGATCTCGTTGGGGGTGCGCTGGCGCGAGGCGCCCTCGACCAGGGAGATCATCCGGTCCACGAAGGTCTCCCCCGGCCGGGAGGTGACGCGCACCACGATCCGGTCCGAGAGCACCCGGGTGCCGCCGGTCACGGCGCTGCGGTCGCCGCCGGACTCGCGGACCACGGGGGCCGACTCGCCGGTGATCGCCGACTCGTCCACCGAGGCGATACCCCAGACGACGTCGCCGTCGCCGGGGACGAGTTCACCGGCCGAGACCACCACGACGTCGCCGAGGGCCAGCTCGGAGGAGGCGACCGGGTCCGTCACCGCGTGCTCGGCGGAGGGGCCGGCCGCGGGGTCGTAGTCGCGGACCCGGTTGGCCGTGGTGCTGGTGCGCGTGCGGCGCAGGCTGTCGGCCTGGGCCTTGCCACGCCCCTCGGCCACCGACTCGGCCACGTTCGCGAACAGGACCGTCAGCCACAGCCAGACGGCGATGGCGGCGGTGAACCCGGCCGGGACCGGGGAGCCGCCGGAGGGCTCGGGGCCGCCGAGGAAGGGCTCGGCGACCGCCAGGACGGTGGTGAGCGCCGCACCCGCCTCGACGACGAACATGACGGGGTTGTGCCGCATCGACCCGGGGTCGAGCTTGCGCAGCGCGCCGGGCAGGGCCGCGGCGAGCTGACGGGGGCCGAAGGCCCGCCGGGCGTTCCTCGTGGCGGGACCGTCGTCGGTCGGCCGGTCGGTGTCGGGGGCGTGCGTTGTCAGGGACACGGTGCTCACAGTCCTTCCGCCAGGGGGCCCAGCGCGAGAACGGGGAAGTAGGTCAGGGCGGTCACCAGGACGGTGACGCCCACGAGCAGGCCGACGAACTGCGGCCGGTGGGTGGGCAGGGTCCCCGGTGTGGCGGGCACCCTGTCCTGGGCGGCGAGGGAACCCGCCAGGGCCAGGACGAACACGACCGGCACGAACCGGCCCAACAGCATGGCCACGCCCAGGGCGGTGTTGAACCAGGGGGTGTCGGCGGTCAGCCCCGCGAAGGCGGAGCCGTTGTTGTTGGAGGCCGACGTGAACGCGTACAGCACCTCCGAGAGCCCGTGCGGGCCGGTGTTGAGGAGGGAGGTGGCCACGACGTCGGCGCGCACGGCGGGGACGGCGAAGCTCAGCGCCGTACCGGCCAGCACCAGGGTCGGGGTGACCAGGATGTACAGGCTGGCGAGCTTGATCTCCCGCGGCCCGAGCTTCTTGCCCAGGTACTCGGGGGTGCGCCCGACCAGCAGGCCGCCGACGAACACCGCCAGGACGGCCAGCACGAGCATCCCGTACAGGCCCGAGCCCACACCGCCCGGCGCGACCTCGCCGAGCATCATGTTGACCATGGGCATCATGCCGCCCAGCGCGGTGTAGGAGTCGAACATCGAGTTCACCGCGCCGGTCGAGGTCAGCGTGCTCGCCGAACCGAACAGGGTGGAGGCGTACACGCCGAACCGCTGCTCCTTGCCCTCCCAGGCGCCCCCGGCCGCCTCGGGCGCCGTGCCCGCGCCGTGGGCCTCCAGGAGGGTGAGCGCGGTCAGGGAGGCGGTGAACAGGACGGCCATGGCGGCGAGGATCGCGTAGCCCTGCCGGTGGCTGCCCACCATCCGCCCGAAGGCGCGCGGAAGGGAGAACGGGATGATCAGCATGAGCAGGACCTGGAACAGGCTGGTCCAGGGCGCCGGGTTCTCGAAGGGGTGCGCCGAGTTGGCGTTGAAGAACCCGCCGCCGTTCGTGCCCAGGATCTTGATGGCCTCCTGGGAGGCGACCGGGCCGCCGGGGACGGTCTGGGTGGCGCCGGTGAGGGTGGTGGCCTCGGTGAAGCCGTTGAGGTTCTGCACCACGCCGCCCGCGACGAGCACCAGTGCGGCCAGCAGGGAGACGGGGAGCAGGATGCGCAGCGTGCCGCGGGTCAGGTCCACCCAGAAGTTGCCGATCGTGCCCGAGCGGCGGCGGGCGAAGCCGCGGACAAGTGCGACGGCGACGGCGATCCCCGTGCTCGCCGACACGAAGTTCTGGACGGCGAGCCCGGCGAACTGGACGGTGTAGCCCAGGGTCATCTCCGGCGAGTAGGACTGCCAGTTGGTGTTGGTCACGAACGAGGCGGCCGTGTTGAAGGCCAGCCCCTCGGGGACCGGCGGCAGGCCCAGCGCGTGGGGCAGGACGTGTTGGAGGCGCTGGAGCAGGTAGAGCAGGACCAGGCCCACCGCCGAGAAGGCGAGCACGGCGCGCAGGTAGGCGGGCCAGGACTGCTCGGAGCGGGGGTCCACGCCGACCAGTCGGTAGAACCCGCGCTCGACCCGCAGGTCCTCGGGCGAGGTGAAGACCCGGGCCGTGTAGTCGCCCACGGGGCGGTACAGCAGGGCCAGGATCAGGGCGAGGGCGACGACGGGCAGGGCCGCGAGGAGCACCGTCATCAGAACCACTCCGGTCTGACGAGGGCGCACACGAGGTAGGCGATCGCGGCCACCGCGAGCGCGGCGGCCAGGAGGTCGAGGACGATCACAGCTTCTCGACCCCCCGGCCGATCACGCCCACGAGCGCGAACACGGCGAGGGCGCCGAGGAGGTAGACGGCGTCGAGCACGGTGGAACTCCAGGGAAGGCGGGGACGGGTGCGTCCTCCAGGGCGGAGGACGCGGGTCCCGAAGGACCCCGAACCCATGCAAGCCCCCGCGAAAGCGGACGGAGCGCGTCCTAACGGTTTCCATGCGGGCGGGGCGCGAACGCTAACGGAGTCCCTACGCCTCGGTGTCCCGGGGTGGTGAATGCCGGGGCGGGGTGGGTCGGGAGAGGCGGGGTGGGGTGGGTCGGGAGAGGCGGGGTGGGGTGGAGTGCGGCGGGATGGACCGGAGCGGATCGGATCAGGAGGAGGCCGGGACGGGATAGGTCGGGGTGGGTCGGGAGGGGATGGGCCGGAGCGGATCGGGGCGGGATAGGTCGGGGTGTGTCGGTGACGCCCGGGTTTTCCGGAGGTGGCTGGGTTTTCCACAGGTGGGGGTTGGGGGTGTCCCGGGGTGGGGTGGAGATGGTTTCCTGGAAATAGGGGGGATCCCACCCTCGGAGGTTTTGGCATGCACTTAAACACTCCACATCCCGAACCCCACACCCTACGCTCAATGGGAATAATGAATTGAGGGGTAGGGAGGGGCCGCCCGCAGGTCTCTCCCCTACGCCGTTCTTGTCGGGGGTTGTTGGCGGCAACGAAAGCGCGCCAGCTGCCGCGAAAGGGTGCGGACGGCGGAAAGCGGCCGGGGCCGGTGAGGGTTAGGCATCCGACGAACAGCGGCACCAAAGGCGGGAGCGACCACCGGAGGGCGACCAACGCCCGGGGTGTAGGGGTGGTCGGGCTCTGCTGCGTCGGCACCAATGGCAAGCGGACCCTCCGGCCTCGGGCAACGACCCCGGCCCCTGCAGTTGGGGTGGGCACCGGCATC
This sequence comes from Nocardiopsis sp. CNS-639, assembly GCF_000381685.1. NCBI lineage: Bacteria > Bacillati > Actinomycetota > Actinomycetes > Streptosporangiales > Nocardiopsidaceae > Nocardiopsis > Nocardiopsis sp. CNS-639. The sequence continues at coordinate 207,584 of NZ_KB906861.1, read as the reverse complement.
ACCAATGCCAGCCGTCATTCTGGGTTCGCATTTTCGGACACCTTTTGAGCCCGCCTTAAATGTGGACACCCAACGAGGATCAAGATCCAGAAAGAAAGGCTTCATATTCGCACTGTGAATAGTGGAGAAATGGCTAACGCTGGCCTATAATAAGAAGTATGGAGATGATGATCGCAGCGCCCAAGGCGGCCCCCGGGGAGTGTTCCCCGGCCGTGGCCGCGCTGGCCGGTGCGCGCGAGATCATCCACCAAGCGTTGAATACCGAGGTGCCGCCCGGGGCCGATGAGGCCGCCGCTGAGGAGATCGCGGCGCTGTGGGCCCAGCTGGAGAAGATCCGCTACCAGGCGTTGACGCGGATGGCGCGTTTGTACGCGCGCGGTGAGGTCGCCCGCTACAGCGGTTACTCCACCCTGGACAAGTGGATCACCCACCGCTGCAAAGTCCCCACCGCCCAGGCCAAGGACCTGGCCCGTCTGGCCCAGCACGTGCACGAAGAAACACTGCCCGCCACTGCCCAAGCAGTAGCCGAGGGCAGGGTGGTGTTGGGTGAGGCGGTCGCGATCGCCAAGGCCACCGACAAGGCCGTCCAGACCCGCGACGCTGAGCATTTCCCTGACCAGGCGCAGTACCGGCACGGGTTCGAAACGGCCCTGGTAGCAGCCAAGCAGGAGCGGCCTGCCTTGTCGGTCAACCACCTCCAGTCGGTGGCCCGCCAGGTCGCCTACCGTTTGGACCCCCACCGCCTGGACCGCGACCACGAGGCCGCCCACGCCGCCCGCGGCCTGACGGTCCACGACACGTTCCAGGGCAGCTACCAACTCCAGGCCTGGGGCGGGTCTGGGGATGCGTTGATCGTGCGCGCGGCCATCGACACCTTCACCACCCCACCCGGAGAAGGTGACACCCGGCCCCGGTCCCAGCGCGAGCACGACGCGCTCATCGCCGCGCTGCGTTTCGCCACCACCCACACCGGATGCACTAACACTCCGGCCCCGTTGGCGCAGATCCGCATCGTCGTGCCTGTACAGACCTACCTGGACGCTCAGGGACAGGAAAGGCCCGCGCTGGATGAGCACGGTCGGGTGATTCCGGTCGGGCTGGTCCACGAACTGGCCGCCGACTCTGAGGTGGTGCGGATGCTCACCGCCCCACCCACCGGCCAGGTCCTGGACGTGGGCCACAGCCGCCGCCTGGCCTCAACCCGCCAACGCACCGCCGCCTTCCACGGACACACCACCTGCGCCCACCCGGGCGGATGCGAAGTACCGGTGGCGTTGTGCCAAGCCGACCACGTCACCTCCTTCTCCCGAGGAGGGCGCACGGTGGTGGCCAACCTGCAACCGTTGTGCGGGCCGCACAACCGGGCCAAATACCAACGCGAACTGCGCACACACCGACAGCGAGAACGGCATCATCCGCCCGACAGGATTCCGGTTCCACCGCCCCGGGAATGACCCCCGGCCGTGCCGGTCCCCGGCATGCCCGCGCCCGACAGGTAGCCCGTGCTCCGCGCCCACCGTGGTCACTGCCACCGTCGCCCACCCCCACCCCAGGGGCCAGGACCGCTGCCCAAGGCCGGAGGACCCGCTCGCCTTTGGTGCCAACGCAGCAAACCTCACCACCCCCGAGGGCCAACCGTTGGACACTCTCCCAGGCCACTTCGCGGCAGCTGACGCCGCTGCCTCCGGTCACTACCCGCAACCGGGTCGTTGATCGGAGCCCCCAGACACCCGCCGCCGTCGCTGCCAACGCAGCAGAGGCCGATCAGCCTCCGACCTCAGGCGTTGGTCACCCTCCCACGCCACTTCGCGGCAGCTGACGCCGCCGCCACCGGCCACCACCCGCAGGTGGAGCGTTAAACGGAGCCCCCAAACACCCGCCGCCTTCGCTGCCAACGCAGCAAACCCCCACCGCCCCCGAAGGCCAACCGTTGGTCACCTTCCCGCACCACTTCGCGGCAGCTGGTGCCACCGCCGGAGCGAGCAACCACGCGCGAACAACAAGCGTTGACCGCCCGCCTCATTCCCGCGATCGCCTCGGGGCGTTCCCCTCAGCGACCTAGTAACCGTTCTCCTCGCACCAGTCCGCGATCAGCGACACCGCCTCCTGCGGCTGGTCGTAGTTGTCGTTGTAGATCTGGAGCACCTCCTCGTCGATCGCGGGCGCCGCCGCCACCGCCATCAGGGCAAGCCGCTCCCCGCTCTCCGCGATCTGGACGGCGCCGTCCTCCCGGGCCTGGGCCGCTTCGACGGCTCTGCCGCAGACGTCAGCCGTGGCGTCCTCCTCGGAACCGGCCGCGGCGGACGCGGAGGGCGAAGGAGAAGAGGAAGGAGACGGGGACGGCGTCACCGCCTCCACAGCCGAGGGAGACGAGGGAGAGGAAGGATCGGCGCCGTCGTCAGCGCCTCCGTCGGCACCCGCGCACGCCGTCACTGCCGCGAGCAGGAGGACCGCGGTAAGGAATCGCACCATCACGCACCTTCGGGGTCGGGAGAACCGCCCGGGCACGGCTCACCGAGTGCCGTGACCGTGCGCGTCGGGTCGGCCACAGGGTGGGGACAAGGTTAGGCCCGCCCCACCGTCGGCGCGCCCCCTGGCCGGTTCCGGCCAAGGGATACCGCAGCGAAGCGGGGGGCGGGGGAGGCGGGGCAACGCTGCGGCGAGGTGGCGCTACCGCGGAGCAGCCGTGTTGCGGCCCGCCCCAAACGACATCGGCCGGGCCACACCGCTCAGTCCTGCCACGGACCTGCCACAGCCCGACCACGGCGTGACCCACCGTGGACCTGCGGGGCCCACCGGTCTCACCGGCGCCATCACCGGGCACCGTTCGCACGCTCCCGGCCACACTGCGCACGGGCGAGTTTGCGGACGCCCCCAAAGCCCTCCCCCGGAATCCGGCCCCGCCCAACGCGGAACCGGCGCGCACCGCGTCCGCGTTGGGCGGGCGACACCAGCGCACCGGCCATCCGCGCGCCGGGGCGCACACGACGCCTCCCGGAAGGAAACCATGGTCTTCAAACGCCTGCTCGCCGCCTTCGGTGACGACGGACCCACCGTCGACACCGTCCTGCCGCACCCCCACACCCGCCCCGGGGACCTGTTGGAGGGCAGCGTCGAGCTCACGGGCGGCGGAAGCCGTACCGAGATCGCCGAGATCGTCCTCGTACTGGTCGCCCGGACCGAGGACGAGGAGGGGGAGGCCACCGGCGGCGCGGAGTGCACCCGCGTCCCCGTGGCGGCGGGCGTGATCCTGGACGCCGGGGAGCACCTGTCGATCCCCTTCAGCCACCCCGTCCCCTGGCAGGCGCCCGTCACCGAGGCCGGGGGCTCGCCGCTGCCCGGCGTCCTGGCGGGGCTGCGCACCGAGGTGATCGTCGACGGGGACGCGGACAAGGGCGATCTCGACCACGTCCACATCCACCCGCTGCCGGTCCAGGACCGCGTGCTGGAGGCGATGCTGCGGCTGGGGGCCGTGTTCGCCGGAGTGCGGGTGGAGGGCTGGCCGGCGCCCGGGCCCCACGAGGAGGCCGGATTCCTCCAGACCCTGGTGTTCCACCCCGCCGAGCAGCACGCGCACGAGGTGGGCGAGGTGGAGGTCCTCTTCGCCGCCGACCCGGCGGGCGTCGGGGTGGGCTTCGTCTTCGACCGCCACGCCGAGGGGTTCTCGGAGGGCGGCGCCCCCAGCTGGTTCCGGGCCGAGCACTCCGAGGCCGACCACACCGACTGGACGCGGGCGGTGGACGAGTGGATCGGGCAGGCGCTGTACCGGCGCCGCGGGTTCTCCGGGCACGAGGGGGAGTACGGGGAGCAGGAGGGCGGCGGCATGCTCGGCGCCGTCGGCGGGGTCGCGCTCGGTGTCGCGGGCGGCCTCGCGGCGGGCTACGTGGCGGCCGAGGTCGTGGACGAGATCGGCGACGCGTTCGAGGGCGAGGAGGAGCCCGAGGAGGTGGAAGAGGAGGAGTAGCAACCGGAGAGGGACCGGAGGAGGGGCGGACCTTCGGGGCGCAAGCCGCCGGGCGGGACACCGCTTCGAGGCCTGGTCCGACTCCGGCCGGGTGCCCCCACTCCGCGCCCGTCCCACTCCGCGCGCCGGGCGCCGCCAGCACGGCGGCGCCCGGCGCGCTGGCGGGCGTTCCTACTCGGAGGCCCCCGCGTCGCCCTGCTCGGCCTCCTCGCGCTGGCGGCGGTGGTACTCCTCCATCGCCTTGGGGGTGTTCAGCGGCGAGGGGACCCAGGCCACCTCGGTGTCGACCTCGCCGCGCTGGATGCGGCGCTCCTCCTCGGTGAGGTACTCCTCGGGGATGTCGAACTCGCCGTCACGGGCGCCCAGGACGAAGGCCTCCCACTCGGCGGGGGTGAAGAACAGGGTGCCCTTCTCGGGGGACTTGCCGTCGCGCACCGCGCGGAAGCCGTCGTCGAAGGTGGCGACCTCGACCACGGCCTCGGACTCCTCCTTGGACAGGGAGGACCGCATCCAGACCGCGTCGGTGGTGTCGTGCCACTTCTCGTTGCCCATGGCCTCGGGCGGGAGCTCCCGCTCGGTCCCGGTCCGCTCGCTCATCGCACTTCCTCTTCCCAGCAACCGGCGTCGGCCGGGGTGCCCGGGCCGACAGGACAGGCCGCGGCCTGTCCCACCGCCCGACCCTAGCGTGTGCCGGAGGGGCTCAGGAGCGCCTTCCGCTCTCCTCGCCCACGTCGGGACCGTCGAGCGGCGAGGGGGTCTCGTCCAGCTCGGAGGGCGTCTCGTCGAGTTCGGAGATCTGGTCGTCGTCCAGGTCGGCGTAGGGGTCGTCGCGCTTCTTGCGCCGGTCGTTGAGGAAGGCGAACAGCTCGGCCACCTCGAAGAGGACGACGAGCGGAACGGCCAGCGCGAGCATGGAGATCGGCTCGGCCGGGGTGATGACGGCCGCGATCACGAACACCGTGAAGATGATGACGCGGCGCCACTTGGCGATGGCCGCGTGCGGCAGGATCCCGATGATGTTGAGCAGCGCCACCAGCAGCGGCAGCACGAAGCCCAGGCCGAACATGCCCATCATGATGAGCATGTAGTTGAGGTACTCGCTGATGGTGAGGAAGGGATCGGCGTCCTCGGGCAGGAACCCGAAGAGCATCGTCAGCGCGTACGAGGTGATGAAGTACGCCAGGGTCGCGCCCGCCGCGAACAGGACCGCGGCCAGGGGCGCGAAGATGTAGGCGTAGCGCTTCTCGCGCCCGTGCAGGGCGGGGGCGACGAAGGCCCACAGCTGGTACAGCCAGAACGGCGCGGAGACGAGCGCGCCGACGAAGATCCAGACCTTGAAGGCGACGAAGAAGGCGTCGAAGGGCCCGGTGACGATGAGGGAGCAGTCGTCGGGACCGGTCACCTGGGACACGGGCAGGGAGCAGTAGGGCTCCACCAGGAAGGCCCACACCCAGTCGTAGACCAGGAAGCCGACCACCGTGCCCAGGGCGAGGGCGATCATCGCCTTCGCCAGGCGGTTGCGCAGCTCGCGCAGGTGGTCCATGAGCGGCATCCGGGCCTCGGGGTTGGTGGCCCGGCTTCGTGCCCTCATCGTGCGGTCACTCTCTCGTCGTCTGCTCCGGCCCCGTACCGCTCGGCGTCGGGGCCCTGGACTCCGGGGCGGGGCGGAGCCCGCGGGCGCGTCGCTCCACGGCCTCCGGGAGGCTAGTTGCCGTAGGTGCGGTGCGTGGTCTCACCGGACTCGTCGACGATGCGCTGGCCGGGAGGCAGCTGCGGGTAGCCCTGCTGCTGGGGCTGCTGCGGCTGCTGGTAGCCCTGCTGCTGGTAGCCCTGCTGGGGCTGGCCCGGCGCGTTCTGCTGGGGGGCCTGCTGCTGGTGGGTCTGGGGGCGGGTGTCCGCGTTGTCCTCGGACTCGTTGTTGTCGTCGTCGACCAGGCCCTTGCTCTCGGCCTTGAGGATGCGCGCGCTGCGCCCCAGGGAACGGGCGAGGTCCGGAAGCTTCTTGGCTCCGAAGAGCAGGATCGCCAGGACGATGAGGATGGCGATGGTAGGTCCGTTGAACGGTCCCATGGTTCTACCTCTCTGTGGGGCGCGACCAAGCGCTTTCGATGGTACGCGCATTCGGTCGCGGGGCCATCACGGCCCCGCGACGCCGCGGCCGACGCGCTCACGCAGGTCAGCGTTGCTCGCCCGGTACTCGTCCGACGCCCGTGCCACCGCCAGGGACAGCACCCCCGCCGCGCGGCGTGCGCGCAGCACCAGGGCGCCGATGGCGACGAGTCCGGCCGCGACCACACCGAACAGGACAGCGAGGACTATCACGTTGCAACCTTATCCTTTCCGGACCGACCTGTCCCTTGCCCCGGGGTGAACGTCTGGGCCTCACTCGGACGACGAAGTGGTCTCGACCGGTCTCGCGGAGGTTTGGGGCGTCCGGTAGTGCTCCAGCGCACGGCGGGCCTCGGCCCGGGCCTCCTCGGCAAGAGCCACAGGAGACACCACGCGCCCCTGCTGCCCCAGACGCAGCGCCAGCCGCACCACCCAGGCCGGAGCGGGGGTGCGCAGGGTGGCGCGGACCCCTCCCCCGGGCAGCTCGGTCACCGACTCGCACACGTAGTCCTCGGTCACCCAGCGGGCCGCGGGCTCCAGGTCCAGGACGACCAGGGCGTCGCGCTCCGAGCGCTGGAGGACGCCCCCGGACAGGTCGCGGCGGCCCACCCCCGCGGGCACCTCGGCGGCGAAGGGCAGCACCGTCAGTTCCAGGACCCGGTCCAGGCGGAACAGGCGCACGTCCCGGCGCAGGTGGCAGTAGCCCTCCAGGAAGGGGTAGCCGTCCTGGACCACCAGCCCCATGGGGTCCACGTCGCGCTCGGTGACCTGGTCCAGGTAACCCGACAGGTAGCGCAGGTGCAGGCGCTGGCCCGCCTCCAGCGCGTCGGCGCAGCGGCGCTGGGTCTGGGCGACCTGTTCGTCGCCCTCCACGCGCACCTGGACCGAGTCGGCCAGCGAGCCCACGGCGGCCCCCGCGGCGGCGCGCAGCTTCTCGCCCACCCGCTTGAGGGCGCCGGTCTCCAGGCCCTCGGTCTCGGGCAGCGCCTCCAGCAGGGACAGCCCCACGACCAGGCTGGCCGCCTCGTCGGCGGTCAGGCGCAGCGGCTGGGCGAGGGTGTCGGCGTTGGCGATGATGATCTCGCCGGTCTCCCTGGCCGCGTCGAGGTCGACGTCGATGAGGTCGCCGGGGGTGTAGCCGGGCAGGCCGCACATCCACAGCAGGCTGAGGTCGGCGACCACCTGCTTCTCGCTGAGCCCGAAGTGGCGGGCCACCTCGGGCACGCGCACGTCGCGGCCCAGGGCGTAGGGGACGAGCATCAGCAGGCGGCGCAGCTGGTCGGCGGAGCGGGGACCGCGGGCGGGGGCTTCGGTCTCCTCCACCGTGCCGGGACCGTCCGCGGCCTCGGCGGCGGGGGCGGTCTCGGCGGTGGCCGCCAGGTGCGCGGCCATGGCCTCACAGGCGCCCGCGGGTTCGACGACGACCGCGTTGGAACCGAAGTAGGCCACGCGCCGCACCAGGTCGGGGGTGTCGGTGTAGGGCAGGGTGAGCGTGTCCCAGCCGACGCCGGAGCTGTCGCGCTCGCCGGGCACCACGCGCAGGGCGCTGCGGCGCAGGGCGTGCGAGGAGTCGGTGCGCACCCGCAGGACGGCGGTGCGCTCGGACTCGGCGCTGTGGCCCGCGACCACCGACCGCAGGTCCACGCCCTCGGGGACGACGACGTCGGGGCCGCCGCGCAGGATGGTCACCTCGCCGCGGATGCGGCCCAGGCGGAAGACGCGGCGGGCGTCGCGCAGGCGGTCGTGGCCGACCACGTACCAGTGTCCGCGCAGGTTGACGATGCCCCAGGGTTCGATCTCGCGGGTCTCGGCCTCGGTCTGGCCGGGCTTGCGGTAGGCGAAGGAGACGGGGCGCCGGTCGCGCACGGCCTGCCAGACCGGGCCGAAGGAGGGCTCGTCGGTGCGCATGGCGGGCGTGAGTCCGGGGGCGGCCTCGCTGTCGACCGGGACCCCGGCGGAGCGCAGCTTGAACAGGGCGTTGGCGGCGGCCTCGCCGAGGGAGGCGTGCCGCCAGGCACGGGCGGCCAGGCCCAGGACGAGGGCCTCGTCGGGCAGGAGTTCGATCTCGGGCAGCTCGTAGTCGGAGCGGGAGATGCGGTAGCCCTCCTCGCCGCTGATGGCGTCGCCGGTGCCCACCTGGATGGGGATGCCGCTGTCGCGAAGTTCGCGCTTGTCGCGCTCGAACATGCGCTTGAAGGCGGACTCGGTCTCGGCCTCGGCGTAGCCGTGCACCGTCTTCCTGATCTCCTGAGCGGTCAGGTGGCGGCGCGTGGACAACAGACAGATGACCAGGTTCAGCTGTCGTTCCGTCTTCCTGCGCGACATCGTCCGCACCCTTCTCGCCCGTGGTGGATGGACCGGCGGCGGCTGACGCTGGCGCGTCGCCCGGGCACCGGTTCAGCAACGACGGTACCGTGCCTTGCATGATCCGGTGGCGCCGTGGTGAAGTCCGTCAGATCCTCCCCTCCTGGCCGGGGGTCGTGCTGTGCGCGGTGGCGCTGGAGCCCCCGGCCGAAGCAGATCGCAGAGGCCGCGGGGCCGCGGGAGCGGGCGGAGGGGTGACGTGCCGCGCGCTGGCCTACACCGACCTGGTGGGCGCGCCCGAGGCGGGCGACACCGTGCTGCTCAACACCGGCGCCCTGGACCTGGGGCTGGGGACGGGCGGGTACGCGCTGGTGGTGGCCGTGCCCGACCGGCTGCCCCCCGACCCCCGCGGGCCCGGCCACCTGGTCAAGGCCCGTTACACGCCGTTGCAGGCCACCGTGCTGGGCGCCGACGAGCAGGGCTCGCCCCACCACGAGGTGCTGCGCTCGGCCGAGGGCGTGGAGGGCATGCCGGTGGTGGTGGCCGACCTGCACTCGGCGCTGCCCGCCGTGGTGGCGGGGGTGCGCGCGCACCGGCCGGGGGCGCGGATCGTCCACGTGATGCTGGACGGGGGCGCGCTGCCCGCGGCGTTCTCGCGGCTGGTGGGCGCGCTGCGCGAGGAGGGGCTGCTGGCGGGGTGCGTGACCACGGGGCAGTCCTTCGGCGGCGACCTGGAGGCGGTGACCGTGCATTCGGGGCTGCTGGCGGCCCGGCACGTGCTGGGCGCGGACGTGGCGGTGGTGTGCCAGGGGCCGGGCAACCTGGGCACCGGGACGCCGTGGGGGTTCTCGGGAGTCTCGTGCGGTGAGGCGGTGAACGCGGCGGCGGTGCTGGGCGGGCGTCCGGTGGCGTCGCTGCGGGTGAGCGAGGCCGACGCGCGCGAGCGGCACCGGGGGGTGTCGCACCACAGCCTGACCGCCTACGGGCGGGTGGCGCTGGCGCGGGCGGAGGTGGTGGTGCCGCTGCTGCCGGGGGTGTTCGGCGAGCGCGTGCGCGTCCAGGCCGGGGCTCTGGGCGAACGGCACACCCTGGTGGAGGTGGGTGTGGACGGACTGGAGGAGGCGGTGCGGACGCTTCCGGTGAAGGTGTCGACGATGGGCCGGGGCCTGGAGGAGGACCGCGCGGCCTTCCTGAGCGCCGCGGCGGCGGGCCGCCACGCGGCCGCGCTGCTGTAGGCGCGGGCCAGGGGCGGCGCGGGCGGGTTGTCCACAGGCTCCGGAACGGTCTGGTCCGAGCTGGGACCGGACTCCTACCCTGGTTAAAGGGGGCGCTCGCGCCCCGCCCGCCTCGTGCTGCCCGGCCTTCGACAGATCCGGCCCGACCCGGCCCAACGCGCCGGGCTCCGGGGCCTCGCCGCGCCCCTCCGAAGCGCCGGGTTCCGCACCCCCGGCTTCCGCGCCTCCCGCCCCGGGTCACGGGTTACGGGTTACGGGTTACAGTGCGTCCCGCCCCGAACTCCGGCTTCCGGGCCTCCCGCCTCAGGCGCCGGGTCCCGGCGCGCCCCGCCCCCAGCCGCGGGCTCCAGGCTCCGGGTTACGGGCACCGCGCCTCCTCCGAACTCCGGGCTCCTGGTTCCGGCACGTCCCGCCCCGGGTTATGGGCTCCGGGCTCCGGCGCGCCCCGCCCCCAGCCGCGGGCTCCAGGCTTCAGGTCCCGGGCTCCGGCGCGTCCCACCCAGAACCGCGGGCTCCGAGGCACGGCGGGCCCCACCCCAAGTCACGGGTTCCCGGCCTCCCCGCTCCTCAGCGCTGGTCGGCCGGACCGGGGTCGCCCGCCATGATCCCGGGCGCGAGGTCCGTACCGTCCCCCGCCTGCGCCTCCGGGGCCTGGGGCTCCGGCCCCCGCGTGTCGGGAACCCGTGCCTGCGGCGCCTGCGCCTCCGGGACGCGCCCCTCGAAAACCCGCCGCTCGGGTCCCCGGGCCTCCGGAACCTCCGCCCCGGCCTCCCCGGCCGCACCCGAAGTCCCCGACGCGTCCGGTGCCCCCGACACGTCCGCCCCGGAAGCCCCCTCCTCCGGGGCCGGGGTCCGCGACCGCGCGTCCCCCTCCCCCATCCCCGGGACGCCGGGCTCCGCGGCCCGTGCCTCCGGCGCGGTCCGGGCCGCGGGCACGACCCTGTTCGGTCCGCTCGGCGCCTGTCCGGGCAGGGGCGCCCGCCGGGTGCCCTCCAGCATGTGCTGGGAGGGGGCCTCGAAGAAGGTCCCGGGCCGGAACATCGCCAACGAGGTCGGCCGGGCGCGCACCCCCTCGTCCACCCGCAGCACCTCGGGCACGAACACGGCCCCGTCCCCGCAGGTGATCCCCCACTCCCGCCCCCGGCCGGTCGCGACCACCTGCCCGGGCGCCCCGCCGGCGACCCCGCCCACCAGGCGTCCCGAGCACAGCGTGATCCGGGCGCTGCCGAACATCGCGAACGCCCCCGGGTAGGGCTCGGCCAGCGCGCGCACCATCCGGTCCACGTCGCTTCCGGAGGCGGTGAGGTCGAGGTGGCCGTCGCTGGGGCGCCGGCGCGGCCACACCGACGCGTGGCCGCTCTGCGGCCGCCGGGGCGCGGTTCCCTCCAGCAGGTCCTCCATGTGGCGCACGAGCAGTTCCGCCTGGAGGAGCCCCACGCGTTCGTACAGACCGGCGGCGGTGGCGTCGGGGGCCACGTCGAACCAGGCCTGGTCGACGATGTCGCCGCTGTGCTCCTCCCCTTCGATGTGGAAGAGGGTCACGGCGCTGGAGCGCATGTCGCGCAGGATCGTCCACGGGATGGGCGCCCGGCCCCGGCCGACGGGCAGCGGCGCCGGGTGCAGCCCGACCCCGCCCAGGGCCAGGGAGGACAGGACCTCCTCCGGGACGGCTCCCGACCAGCCCGCGACGACCATCAGGTCGATGCCGTGGGCGGTGAGGGCCTCGCGCACCTCGCCCGAGTCGAGGGCGGCGCGCAGGTGCGGCAGACCGAGCCGGTCGGCGAGGGCCCCGTAGTCGTGGTAGCCGGAGCAGTGGGCCAACTCGGCGGGGTGGGACACCACCAGACCGGGCGGGAAGCCTCGGGCGCACAGCTCCTCCAGCGCCGGAACACCGAGGCCCAGCCCGGAGGCGTAGCAGTAGCGCCGACGGTCTGACATGAGCTTCCCCCTCGCCCGTCCACCGATGGATTCGACTCTACGCACCAGTCGGGGAAGGGCAGTGGAACGCGGTACCCGGGCGTGTCCGCCCAGGTGACACCGGGCCGGGCACGCGGACGCCCCCGCGGGTTCCCTCCCCGCGGGGGCGTCCGGTGTCGGCTGTCCGGGTGTACGCGCCCGGCTGCGCCGGGGACCGCTCCCCGGCCCCGGGCGTGCACGGGGCCGCGCCGGGAGGGCTACTCCCCGCCCTCCTCGGGCGCGGGGGACTCCTCCGGTGCGGCCTCCTCGCCGCCGGCGCCCTCTCCCTCGGCGGGCTCGGGGGCCGGGGGGTTGTCGTAGGCGCCCAGGATGTCGATGACGAAGACCAGCGTCCCGGCGGGGGCTCCCCCGGACTCCTCCTCGGTCTCGCCGTAGGCCATGTCGCCGGGCACGACCAGCATCAGGCGGCTGCCGACCGGCTGGCCGACGATGCCCTCGTCCCAGCCCTCGATGACCGCGCCCGCGCCGATCGTGGTGTCGAAGGGGTCGCCGCCGCGGCTCCAGGTGGAGTCGAACACCGGGTGTTCGCCGTTGTCGTCGGCCTCCCAGCGCACACCGCTGTACTGGACGATGACCTGCTGGCCCTCCTCGACCTCGGCGCCGTCGCCCTCGATGAGCGGGACGACCTCCAGGTTCTCGGGGGGATCGGTGTCGGGGACCTCGATGGTGGGCTCGCTGTGGCCCTCCTGGGTCACCGTGGGCAGGCCGTCGCCGCCGTCGGTGACCTGCTCGCCCTCCACGACCGAACCCTTGTTGAAGCGGTCCATCAGGTCGATGACCAGGACGCTCGCGCCCTCCTGGACGGGCTGTCCCGACATCTCGGCCTGCTGGCGCTCCTGCTCGGTCAGGGGCGGGAAGACGTACACGGCCCGGCTGCCGACCGGCTGGCTGACCAGCACGTCGCTGATCTCCGCGGGCATCTGCTCCATGCGGATCAGGTCCGGGGCGCCGGTCTCGTAGCTGGACTGCCCCTCGACGGGCGCGCCCTCGCCGGGGCCGGTCCACTGGAACTGGACGACGTTGGCGATCAGGAGGTCGTCGGCGCGCACCAGCTCGTTCTCGCCCGGGCCCTCGTCGACGACGCCCGAGAGCTGCTCGGTCGGGGGCTCCTCGTCGGGGAAGGCGACCTCCGGTTCCTCACCGACCTCGCCGGTGACTTCGGGAAGCCGCGGGTCGAGCTGATCCTCCCCCATACGCATGAAGGCGGGAGTACGCCACTCTTCGGGGATGTTTCCGCAGCTTGAGACCGCCAGGGCGATCGCGGTCAGCGGCACCGCGAGGGCGGCAGCACGTCGGTGCATGGGTCACAACCTCTGATTTCCGGCTTGGGACAGAGTCACACTACCGAAAAGAAGGGCCGTAACCATCCCCTGGAACGCCACGAACGCCGGAGCCCCGCCGCGGACGGTCTTCGACCGCCGGACGGGGCTCCGGGAGCAGGGGACCGGAAGTCCTACATACCGGCGATGAGCTTCTCCACCCGCTCGTCCACCGACTTGAAGGGGTCCTTGCACAGCACCGTGCGCTGGGCCTGGTCGTTGAGCTTGAGGTGCACCCAGTCCACCGTGAAGTCGCGGCGCTGCTCCTGGGCGCGCCGGATGAACTCGCCGCGCAGCCGGGCTCGCGTGGTCTGCGGCGGCACCGACTTGGCCTCGAAGATCTTGAGGTCGCCGACCACCCGTTCCATCTGGCCGCGGCTCTGGAGCAGGTAGAACAGTCCCCGGTCGCGGTGGATGTCGTGGTAGGTCAGGTCGAGCTGGGCCACCCGCGGCGAGGACAGGGACAGGTCGTGCTTGTCGCGGTAGCGCTCCAGCAGCAGGTACTTGGCCACCCAGTCGATCTCGCGGGAGACGGTCTCCAGGTTCTGGGTCTCGACCGCCTCCAGGGTGCGCTGCCACAGCTCCAGGACGCGTTTGCCGGTGGCGTCGGTGCCGTGCCGGTCGACGTAGCTCTGCACCTTGTCCAGGTACTCGCGCTGGATCTCCAGCGCGCTGGCCTCGCGCCCGTTGGCCAGGCGCACCTTGCGGCGGCCGGTCATGTCGTGGCTGACCTCGCGGATGGCCCGGATCGGGTTCTCCAGCGTGTAGTCGCGCATGACCACCCCGGCCTCGATCATGCGCAGCACCAGGTCGGTGGAGCCCAGCTTGAGCAGGGTGGTGGTCTCGCTCATGTTGGAGTCGCCGACGATGACGTGCAGGCGCCGGAAGCGCTCGGCGTCCGCGTGCGGCTCGTCGCGGGTGTTGATGATGGGGCGCGAGCGGGTGGTGGCCGAGGAGACGCCCTCCCAGATGTGCTCGGCGCGCTGGCTGACGCAGAACAGGGCGCCGCGGGGGGTCTGGAGCACCTTTCCGGCGCCGCAGATGATCTGGCGGGTGACCAGGAAGGGGATGAGCACGTCGGCCAGGCGTCCGAACTCGCCGTGCCGTCCCACGAGGTAGTTCTCGTGGCAGCCGTAGGAGTTGCCCGCCGAGTCGGTGTTGTTCTTGAACAGGTAGATGTCCCCGGCGATGCCCTCCTCGTGCAGGCGCTGCTCGGCGTCGACCTGCAGCCCCTCCAGGATGCGCTCGCCGGCCTTGTCGTGGGCCACCAGGTCCACGAGACTGTCGCACTCGGGGGTGGCGTACTCGGGGTGGCTGCCCACGTCCAGGTACAGGCGGGCGCCGTTGCGCAGGAACACGTTGCTGCTGCGCCCCCAGGAGACCACCCTGCGGAAGAGGTAGCGGGCGACCTCGTCCGGGGACAGGCGGCGCTGTCCACGGAAGGTGCACGTGACCCCGTACTCGTTCTCCAGCCCGAAGATCCGTCGTTCCACGCGGCCTCACCAACTTCCCGTCACCGGGGTGTGGACGACGGGGCCGCGCCGTCCACACCCGCCCGGCCGGTGCGGCGCCTCGGGAGCGCCGCACCGTGAATCATCGTTTCCAGGTCACTCGTCGGTCCCGCCCGTGGTGGTGCTTCCGGTGGTTCCGGTGCTTGCGGTGCCGCCTCCGGCCGCCCTGCCCTCCGCGATGAGGTCGGTCAGGCGCTGGCCGTGGATGCGGCGGAACTTGCGGTGCTCCCTGGAGCGCTCCAGGACCGCGACCTCCAGGTTGGCGGCCTCCAGCTCGCGCTCCTCGCCGTTCTCCCTGGCCAGGGCGTGGGTGGCCGCGTTGAGGGCGGCGCTGAGGGGGGCGTCGGCGGCGAAGCGGTCCTTGAGCACGCCGGACACGTGCTCGGAGGAGCCTCCCACGGCCACGAAGCCCTGCTCGTCCACGATGGAGCCGTCGAAGGTGATGCGGTAGATCTCGTCGTCGGCCGCGGTGTCGCCGACCTCGGCGACGACGATCTCCACCTCCCAGGGCTTGAGGCTCTCGCTGAACACGGTGCCCAGGGTCTGGGCGTAGATGTTGGCGAGCTGGCGCCCGCTGACGTCGCGGCGGTCGTACTGGTACCCGCGCACGTCGGCGAAGCGCACGCCCATCAGGCGCAGGTTCTCGAACTCGGGGTAGCGGCCGACGGCGGCGAAGCCGATCCGGTCGTAGAGTTCGCTGATCTTGTGCAGGGTGCGGGACATGTTGTCCGCCACCAGGAGGATCCCGCCCTCGTACTGCAGGACGACGGCGCTGCGGCCGCGCGCGATGCCCTTGCGCGCGTAGTCCGCCTTGTCCTTCATCTGCTGTTCGGGGGCGACGTAGAACGGCATCGACACCGCGGATCGTTTCCTTACCTAGTCGGGAGATGTCTGGTGTGGGACGGGGCCGGTTCAGCCCAGCGTGGCCGTGGGGCCGTCGGGGTCGGCCGCGCGTCCCTGGACCACCTCGGTCGCCAGGCGGGCCACCTCCTCGGCGGGCAGACGGCGGTGGCCGTCCTCGGTGACGACGTCGACGAGGGGGAAGATCTTGCGGTGCAGGTCGGGGCCGCCGGTTGCGGAGTCGTCGTCGGCGGCGTCGTAGAGGGCCTCCAGCGCGACCCTGGCGGCGCCGGTCTGGTCGAGGTCCTCGCGGTAGAGCTTCTTGATCGCGCCCCTGGCGAAGACCGATCCGGAGCCGATGGAGTGGTAGCGCTGCTCCTCGTAGCGGCCGCCGGTGGCGTCGTAGCTGAACACGCGGCCCTGTCCGGTGTTCTCGTCGTAGCCGACCAGCAGCGGGACGACGACGAAGCCCTGCATGGCCAGACCGAGGTTGCCGCGCACCATCTGCGCGAGCTTGTTGGCCTTACCTTCGAGGGAGAGCGAGCGGCCCTCCATCTTCTCGTAGTGCTCCAGCTCGACCTGGTAGAGGCGGGCCAGCTCGATGCCGAACCCCGCCGAACCCGCGAAGGCGACCGCGGAGAACTCGTCGGAGCGGTAGACCTTCTCCACGTCGCGGCTGGCGATGACGTTGCCCTGCGTGGCCCTGCGGTCGCCCGCGATCAGCACGCCGCCGGGGAAGGTCAGCGCGACGATGGTCGTGGCGTCGGGGGTGAGGTGCTCGGTCCCGCCGCCCGGGGGCAGCTTGTGTCCGGGCAGCATCTCGGGGCGGACCGAACTGAGAAACTCGGTGAAGGACGAGGTTCCCGCACTCATGAAAGCGGCGGGCAACCGTCCGCCCTCGAACCCTTCGAACACGCGACTCCCTCCACGCGCGCCCCACCCCGTCATGGGGGCGGGTGGGGCGCCTGTTGTCCTTGTTGTCTGCGGTGGCTGTGCGCCGACCGTTGGAACTGACCCTAGTCCTGTGCGCGGCGGGGCTGGCGGCGCTGGAGTGCGCTGTCAGCGAACCGCCGCGGGGCGGCTACTGGCCGCCCTTCTGCACGAACTGTCGGACGAAGTCCTCGGCGTTGCTCTCCAGCACGTCGTCGATCTCGTCGAGGATGTCGTCGACGTCCTCGTCCAGTTGGTCCTTGCGCTCCTGAACGTCCGCCGAGGCCTCGGTCTCCTCGACCTCCTCGTCGCGGCGCGAGGCGTGCTTCTGGCCGCCCGTGTCCTTCGTCGCCATAGCCTGTTACCTCCCGTTCGGGCTCCCCGTTCGGGGCTCTTGCCCTTATCTTGGCCCAACACCGGGCGCCTCAACCCCCTTCCCGGGGCCCGATACTCGCTAGTTACCTCGGATCGTCCCATGTGCGCGCGCACGTGCTCGTACGCGTGTGCGCCGCGTCCCGGGCGTGTCACGGCGGACGCCGCACGGGGTCGGCGGGGCCGCCGGGCCCGCGCCCCCTCCGGCCCGGAGCGGAGCGGATCGGTCGGCGCGGAGGGCGCGGCAGAACCCGCTCCCGCCCTCCACCCGCCCCCGGGATCCCGCGCCGAGCCGCCCGAGAAGGGCCGCCACAGGTACGGCTGTTCGCTCCGCGCACGGGAGTTACCCGCGGGTCACCGCCCTGACCTTCGGGGTTACTCCTACGTGTCCGCGCGGTCACTAATGGCACTCGGTTCCGATGGCCGCATCCGGCCACGAGACACCCCTTGCCAACACCGCGTTTCCATGTTGTGGAAGCGATACGACAGAGAAGCACAAGGTCAGACACACCATCACCATGCGCCACATATTGCAATTCATAAGATCATCCGACGACCCAATTATCCCTTGAAAGGCGGACCCCCGCATCCGCCCTTCCACTATCCAGGTTGCGCACTTATGGTGTGGGTTCGCTTACCGAGTGTCTTGGCGACATGGTTCTCGGTAGGCGCATCGTGGGGCCGGGCCCCCTGCACGGCCCCACCGGAGTCCGACGTCCCCGCCGGCGGGCGTCGGGCCCCGGACCCCCGTCAATTCCCCGAGGAGAGTAGGGATCTATGCGACCCTCCCCCGCTATCTCCGCTATCGGCACCGGCGCACTCGCGTTCGGTCTGGCGTTCTCCGTGACGCCGGGCGCCAGTGCGGCGACCGTACCGGCCGAGCCAGCGAGCGAGGCCCAGACGATGATGGAAGCGCTGCAGAGAGACCTCGGCCTCACCCCGCTCGGGGCCGAGGAGCTGCTCTCGGCGCAGGAAGAGGCGATCGAGACCGACGCCGAGGCCACCGAGGCCGCGGGAGCGTCCTACGGCGGCTCCCTGTTCGACACCGAGACCCTCCAGCTCACCGTGCTGGTGACCGACGCCTCGGCCGTCGAGGCGGTGGAGGCCACCGGCGCCGAGGCCACCGTGGTCTCACACGGCGCAGAGGGCCTGGCCGAGGTGGTCGACGCGCTCGACGAGACCGGCGGCCGGGAAGGGGTCGTCGGCTGGTACCCGGACGTGGAGAGCGACACCGTCGTGGTCCAGGTCGCCGAGGGCGCCAGCGCCGACGGCCTCATCGAGGCCGCGGGCGTGGACCCCTCCGCCGTCCGGGTGGAGGAGACCAGTGAGACTCCGCGCCTGTACGCCGACATCGTCGGCGGCGAGGCGTACTACATGGGCGGCGGACGCTGCTCGGTCGGGTTCGCCGTGACCGACGGCTCCGGCGCGGGCGGCTTCGTGACGGCGGGCCACTGCGGCACCGTCGGCACCGGCGCCGAGAGCTCCGACGGCAGCGGCTCCGGAACCTTCCAGGAGTCCGTCTTCCCGGGCAGCGACGGCGCCTTCGTCGCGGCCACCTCCAACTGGAACGTGACCAACCTGGTCAGCCGGTACGACTCCGGCAGCCCCCAGGCGGTGTCGGGTTCCAGCCAGGTCCCGGAGGGCTCGGCGGTGTGCCGCTCCGGCTCCACCACCGGCTGGCACTGCGGGACCGTCGAGGCCCGCGGCCAGACGGTGAGCTACCCGGAGGGCACGGTCCAGGACCTGACCCGGACGGACGTGTGCGCCGAGCCCGGTGACTCCGGCGGCTCGTTCATCGCCGGTTCGCAGGCCCAGGGCGTCACCTCCGGCGGCTCGGGCAACTGCACCTCCGGCGGCACGACCTACTACCAGGAGGTCACTCCCCTGCTGAGCAGCTGGGGGCTGTCCCTGGTGACCGGTTAGCGCTCCGGTAGCGCCCACGGCGCCCCCGTCCACGGCAGTGGACGGGGGCGCCTTTTCTCGTGAAGGCACCTCTCGTGAAGGCACCTCCCGTGGGGGCACCTCTCATGGGGCACCTCGTATTCGTGCGCGCGCGTCCACGGCCGCCCTTTCCCGGATTCGCGAGTCCTTGGGGAGTGCCGCACGAGCGCGGACCCGCCCTTCTCCGGGGGCACGCGCGAGGGCCCTCACACCATCGCGGCGGCGCGGCGCGGACGCCACTCCGGGGGCACGCGCGGGAGCCTCAGGCGTCCCGCAAGCCCCTTGCGTGTCCGGGTCCGGCCACGGGCACGTCCACCCTCCACCGGGGCCACACCTGCCCGAAAGGCTCCCGAGGGCCACCCCTGACCTTTGGAGTTACACCCCTGTAGCCGTGGTGTTACGGATGGCACCCGGTACCGGTGTCCGCATCCGGCCACGAAGCGGCTCTTGACATGACGACTCCGCTTCACTCCGTCACCGGACGAACGCGAGGATCACAAGGTCGCACGCAGAGCGACTACGCGTAGCCATCGCGAAACGAAGGGTCATGGGACAATCCCTCATCCTTCTGAATGAATACACACCACACGGGTCTTTGCAGCGTCAAAGTGTGCACTTATGTTGGTGATCGTTTACCGGACGTCTCGGTGAATTTCGGGAATCGGATCAACTTCGATCCCCGAAAGGGGCTTTTCGCTCCTACAGGAACGCGAAGCCCTGAATCCCCCGTCTATCCCCCTTGGAGAGTAGGGACCCCCATGAGACCCTCCAGCATCATCTCCGCCGTGGGCACAGGAGCCCTGGCCTTCGGCATGGCACTGGCCATGGCCCCCGGAGCCCTCGCGGCGCCGGCCCCCGTCCCCCAGACCCCCGTCGCCGACGACAGCGCCGCCAGCATGACCGAGGCGCTCAAGCGCGACCTCGACCTCACCTCGGCCGAGGCCGAGGAGCTGCTCACGGCTCAGGAAGCCGCCATCGAGACCGACGCCGAGGCCACCGAGGCCGCGGGCGAGGCCTACGGCGGCTCACTGTTCGACACCGAGACCCTCGAACTCACCGTGCTGGTCACCGACGCCTCCGCCGTCGAGGCGGTCGAGGCCACCGGAGCCCAGGCCACCGTCGTCTCCCACGGCACCGAGGGCCTGACCGAGGTCGTGGAGGACCTCAACGGCGCCGAGGTTCCCGAGAGCGTCCTCGGCTGGTACCCGGACGTGGAGAGCGACACCGTCGTGGTCGAGGTGCTGGAGGGCTCCGACGCCGACGTCGCCGCCCTGCTCGCCGACGCCGGTGTGGACTCCTCCTCGGTCCGGGTGGAGGAGGCCGAGGAGGCCCCGCAGGTCTACGCCGACATCATCGGCGGCCTCGCCTACTACATCAACGGCAGCAGCCGCTGCTCCGTCGGCTTCGCCGCGACCAACAGCGCCGGTCAGCCCGGGTTCGTCACGGCGGGCCACTGCGGCAGCGTGGGCTCCAGTGTCAGCATCGGCAACGGCACCGGCACCTTCCAGAACTCGGTCTTCCCCGGCAATGACGCCGCCTTCGTCCGCGGTACCTCCAACTTCACCCTGACCAACCTGGTCTCGCGCTACAACTCCGGCGGCTACCAGTCGGTGACCGGTACCAGCCAGGCCCCGGCTGGCTCGGCCGTGTGCCGCTCCGGCTCCACCACCGGCTGGCACTGCGGCACCATCCAGGCCCGCAACCAGACCGTGCGCTACCCGCAGGGCACCGTCTACTCGCTCACCCGTACCAACGTGTGCGCCGAGCCCGGTGACTCCGGCGGTTCGTTCATCTCCGGCTCGCAGGCCCAGGGCGTCACCTCCGGCGGCTCCGGCAACTGCTCCGTCGGCGGCACGACCTACTACCAGGAGGTCACCCCGATGATCAACTCCTGGGGCGTCAGCATCCGCACCAGCTGACACACCCTCCAGCACGTCCCCCGTCCGCGCGCAGGCGCGGGCGGGGGACGCCCGTGTCCGGCGGCCACGGGCGGCCGGAAACCGTGGGGGCTCGCGCGGACGGCGGGCGCGAGCCGGCTGGAGGCGCGACCGGGCACGGTCCCGGCCGGGACTTCAGGGGGCGCGGTGGACGACGCGGCCGTCGAGCACCGTCATCCACGCGTCCACCTCGCGCAGCCGCTCGGCGGGCAGGGACTCCACGTCGCGGTCCAGCACCACCAGGTCGGCCAGGTGTCCGGGGCGCAGCGCCCCCAGACGGTCCTCCACGCCCAGCGCGTGCGCGGCGTCCAGGGTGTGGGCGCGCAGGGCCTCGTGCAGGGTGACGGCCTGCTCGACGCCGATCTCCCGGCCCTCGCGGGTGGTGCGGCACACCGCGTTGGCCACGGTGTCCATCGGGCGCAGGCTGGAGACGAAGGAGTCGCTGGAGAGCACCGGGCGCAGCCCCAGGTCCAGTTCCTCGCGCATGGGCTGGAGCCGGTGGGCCCGCTCCCCCAGGCGGCGCAGGAAGTCACCGCCGCTGTCGTACAGGAAGTTGGGCTGGTTGACGGGGATGACGCCGTAGTCGGTGAAGCGCTTGGCCTGCTCCGGGGTGGGGTAACCGCAGTGCTCCACGCGCGGGCGCGGGTCGGGGCCCGACACCCGCGCGGCCGAGGCGATGGCGGCCAGGGTGTTGTCCATGGCCGCGTCGCCCTGGGTGTGGACGGCCACCTGCCAGCCCTCCGCGGCGGCCCGCGTGACCAGGTCCACGAGCTGGTCGGGGTGGTGGTAGAGGCTTCCCGCGAACTCGCCGTGCTCGCCGTAGGGGACGCTGAACTTGGCGGTGCCGCCCAGCAGGGTGCCGTCGGAGTAGAACTTCATGCCGGTCAGCCGCAGCCAGTCGTCGCCGAAGGGGCTGGCCAGCCCGGCGGAGGTGAGCGCGTCCAGCTGGTGGGACAGCGGCATGCCGAACGTGCGCAGCGGCAGGGTCCCGGCCGCGCGGGCGGCCCGGTACACGCGCAGCTCGCGTGCCGAGACCTGCGGGTCGCACACGGTGGTGACCCCGGCCGACAGGTAGGGGTCGGCCGCGGCGGCCAACCAGCCCAGGAGCTGTTCGGCGGGCAGGTCGGTGTGGAAGTTGGGGCCGTGGCAGCCGATGTCCACGGCCAGGGGCAGCAGCAGCTCCATGGCCGAGTCCAGGACCATGCCCGTCAGGCGCCCGCCCTCGTCGCGCACGAAGGAGCCGCCCGCCGGGTCGGGGACGTCCTCGCCGATACCGCTCCAGGCCAGGGCGGCGGAGTTGACCACGGCTTGGTGGCCCGAGACGTGGTAGACGATGACCGGGTGCTCCCCGGTGGCCCCGTCCAGGTCGCGGCGGGTGGGCCGCCCTCCCGGGAACTTGGCGTCGTCCATGTGGAAGGCGCGGATCCACTGGCCGGGCGGGGTGCGCTCGGCCTCGGCCCCGATGACGGCGACCAGGTCGGCGGCGCTGCCCACCCGGGGGTACCCGGCGTCGACGGCGGCCAGCGACTCGGCGGTGGAGAGCAGGTGGTTGTGCGGGTCGATGAACCCGGGCAGGACGGTCCGTCCGCCCGCGTCCACCTCCACCGCGCCCGGGCCCGCGGCGGCGCGGGCGGCCTCGGTGTCCCCGGCCAGGCGGACCCGGCCCTCGCGCACGGCCACGGCGCGGGCCCGGGGGTTGGCGTCGTCCATGGTCAGGACGTTGGCGTTGTGGATGAGCAGACCGGACACGGGTGGGATTCCTCCTCGGTGGGCTGGCGCCGGGCCGGTCGGCCCGGCGACGGTGCGGGGGGACGCGCGGCGCCCGGAGGGGCCGCGCGGCGGTCGGGTCACCGCTCGCGGGCGCGGCGGCCCGGGCCGCGGCGGTGCGGGCCGCGGGGCCCGCGGTCACAGGGGCGTGAGGTCGCTTCCCCCGGCCCCCCGCGGGCACGAAACGGGGGCCTCAGGCGGTGGCGAGGTCGCTGTCGCGGTGGCGCGGCGCCCGGGTCAGGCACAGGATGCTCACCACGGCCATGGCCATGAGCAGGCCCGCCACCGGCAGGATGCTGCCGGTGGCGGCGAGCAGAGCGGTGCACACGATCGGCGACAGGCCGCCGAAGATCGCCCCCGCGACCTGGTAGGCGATGGAGATGCTGGTGTAGCGGGTGCGCGGCGGGAACATCTGGGCGAGCACGCGGGCGATGGGCCCGTAGACCGCGGCCATGGCCAGGCGCATCACGCACAGCACCACGAAGATCAGCACGGTGCTGCCGGTCTCCAGCACCAGGAACTGGGGAAGCGCCAGCACGATGACGCCGACCAGTCCGATCGTGACGACGCGGACGGTACCGAAGCGGTCGCCCAGCCAGGACACGCCCAGGGTCGCGACGAGTTCGACGAACGCGGCCAGGCTCAGGCCGCTGAGGATGACCTGCTCGCTGATGCCGACCTCGGTGACGCCGTAGGCCTGGAGGAAGGTGGTGACGACGTAGTAGCCGCCGACGGCCACCGGCAGGACGCCGATGCCCAGCAGCAGCGGGCGCCAGGAACCGCGCACGGCCTCGCGCAGCGGCAGCTCCCGCGGCTGGTCGGTGTCCTCGCGCATGGCCTCGAAGACCGGCGACTCCTCCACCTTCAGGCGGATGAACAGGCCCACCAGGACCAGCAGGACCGAGGCGAGGAAGGGCAGGCGCCAGCCCCAGGTGTGGAGCAGCTCGGCGTCCCAGGCGGCGATGAGCCCGAACGAGCCCGTGGCCAGCAGCGCACCGGCCGGGTTGCCGAGCTGGGCGAAGGAGCCGTAGAAGGTCTTGCGGTCCTCGGGGGCGTGCTCGACCGCCATCAGGACGGCGCCGCCCCACTCCCCGCCCACGGCGATGCCCTGGACGAAGCGCAGCAGGACCAGCAGCGCCGGGGCGAGGAACCCCGCCTGCTCGTAGGTGGGCAGCAGACCCACGCAGAACGTGGCCGTGCCCATCATCAACAGGGTGATGACCAGCGCGGACTTGCGGCCCAGGCGGTCGCCGAAGTGGCCGAAGACCAGGCCGCCCAGCGGTCGGGCGAAGAAGCCCACCGAGAAGGTGGCGAAGGAGGCCATCAGGCCGATCACCGGGTCGGTGCCGGACGGGAAGAACAGTGTGCCGAACACCAGGCTGGCGGCCGTGGCGTAGACGTAGAAGTCGAACCACTCGATGGTGGTGCCGACGAAGGCCGCCACGGCCGCACGCGCGGGGTGCGAGGACGTGGGGGCGGTCCGCTCTGACATGTGTACTCCGTTGCGCGTTCGGTGCGGCCCCGGGCCGGGTCGGCCGGTCGGCGGGCGCCACCGCAGGCGGGGCCCGCCCGCGGTCGGCGGCCTTCGCCGCCGACACGTCGCGGACGGGCCCCACCGCGGGTCACGACCGATGGTTCGGGTGTTGTTGTGACCGTAGACACTCCCCGGCCATCCGCGCTGGGACGGTGTGCACCGCGCCAGCTGTTACACATGTGCACAGTGCACAACCCGCGAGGCAGGAGGTAGGGGCGTTGGCGATCACGGTCCGCGACATCACGGCCGACCCGGACCTGGAGGTGCGGGCGGCGGCGGGCCACTCCGGCCTGGACCGGGCGATCCGCTGGGCGCACGTGATCGAGCTGCACGACCCGGTGCGCTGGCTGCGCGGCGGGGAGCTGGTGCTCACGGTCGGGCTGGGGCTGGGCGCCGACGAGCGGGCGCGCCGCGCCTACGTGCGCCGGCTGCACGGGGCCGGGTGCGTCGGCCTGGGGTTGGCCGTGGACGTGTGGCGGCGCGAGGTCCCGCCCGAGGTTCTGGAGGAGGGCGACGCCCTGGGCCTGCCGATCCTGCGTGTGGAGGGCGAGACCCCCTTCGTCGCGGTGGTGGAGGCGGTGGCCGACCACTACGCGGCCGAGCGCACGCGCGAACAGCACCGGGTGCTCACCGCGCAGGACGCGATGGCGCGCGCGTCGCTGCGTTCAGGCCCGGCCGGGGTGATGGGCGAGCTGTCCTCGGCCACCTCGGGGGCGTCGCTGCTGTTGGACCGCAACGGGATGACGAGCGCGGCCGTGCCCGACACCGAACCCCCCTGGCACGCGCTGGTGCGCTCGGCCCTGGCGGGGCGCCCGCGCGGGATGACGGTGCTGGCCGACGGGGAGGCGAGCGTCCTCCTCCAGACGCTGGGGCCCACCGGCCGGACCCTGGGCTGGCTGGCTCTGCGCTGCACGTCCCCGGTGACGCCGCACGTGCGCATGCTGGCCAACCACGCGGCCTCACTGCTGGCGGTGGACCTGCTGCACTCGCGCGATGCCCGGAGGACGTTGTACCGCGAACGCGCCCCGGTCCTGCTCGCCGCGGTGACGGGGCGGCCCCGGGCGCCCCTGCCCCTGCCCGTCCCGCCCTGGGAGGTGGTGTGCCTGCGGACCCCCTCGCCCGACCGGCTGCTGGACCACGCGGCGGACGCGCTGACCGACGTGCTCGGCGACACCGGTGCCGCGCGCGACAGCGCTCTGTGCGCCCTGGAGGACGTTCTGGTGGCCGTCCTGCCCGACAGCGGGGGCGCGCCCCGCCCGGGCAGGCGCCTGTTCGAGGCGCTGTCCGCCCCGGACGGGGGCCCGGTCGCGGCCGGGGCCTGCACCGCCCGGGGACCCGAGGACCTGTCCTCGGCCGTGGACCGGGCGCGCCAGGCCGCGACGGAGGGGTACCGGCACGTGGACGAGACCGACGCCTGGGCGCTGCTGCGCTCGGCGGTCCCGGCCGAGGGGGCGCGAGCCTTCGACCAGGCGGTCCTGGGCAGGCTGCGCGCCCACGACGTCCGCAACGGCACGGAACTGGCGCACACCCTGCGCCACTACCTGGACAACAGCGCCCAGGTGGAGGCGACCGCCCGGGACCTGGGCGTGCACCGCAACACCCTGCGTTCGCGGCTGCGCGCCGCCGAGCGGGTGATGGGACGCCGCCTGGACGAGCCCCGCACCCGCCTGGAGCTGTGGACCGCCCTGAGCCTGGAGCCCGTCCGCTGCCACGACGGCACCTGGCACACCTGAGACGCCCCTGCGACGGCCGCGGACGCGGGCGGGCGTCCGCCCCGGGGGGGCGGACGCCCGCCGGTCAGCGGCCTCCGGTGAGCACCGCCACCAGGTCGGCCGCCGTCGGGGAGGCGTCCAGCAGCTTCCCCACGTGTTCCTTGGTGCCCCGGCGCGGCTCCAGGGTCGGCACCCGCTGGAGCGAGTCGTAGCCCGGCAGGTCGAAGATCACCGAGTCCCAGGAGGCGGCGGCCACCTCGTCGGCGTACTTGGCCAGGCAGCGCCCGCGGAAGTAGGCTCGGGTGTCCTCCGGCGGCTCGGTGACCGCCCGGTCCACCTGGGCCTCCTCCAGCAGGCGCTTCATGCGCCCGCGCGCCACCAGCCGGTTGTAGATGCCCTTGTCCGCCCGCACGTCGGAGTACTGCAGGTCCACCAGTTGCAGGCGCGGGTGCGACCACTCCAGGGAGTCACGGGAGCGGTAGCCCTCCAGCACCTTGAGCTTGGCCACCCAGTCCAGCTCGTCGGCCAGGCTCATCGGGTCGGCGCCCAGCCGGTTGAGCACCGACTCCCAGCGGTCCAGGACGTCGGCGGTGTCGGGGTCCACGTCGGTGCCGAAGCGGTCCTCCACGTACTTGCGGGCCTGGTCCAGGTACTCGCGCTGGAGTTCCAGCGCGGTCATCCGCCGCCCGTCGCGCAGCCGCACCCGGTGGGTGAGGCCGGGGTCGTGCGAGACCTCCCGCAGGTCGGCCACCGGGGTCTCCAGGGACAGGTCCGCGCTCAGGAACCCGTCCTCGATCATCGACAGCACCAGCGCCGTCGTCCCCAGCTTGAGGTAGGTGGAGATCTCGCTCATGTTGGCGTCGCCGATGATGACGTGCAGCCGCCGGTACTGGTCGGGGTCGGCGTGCGGCTCGTCCCTGGTGTTGATGATGGGGCGCTTGAGGGTGGTCTCCAGCCCCACCTCGACCTCGAAGAAGTCGGCGCGCTGGGAGATCTGGAACCCGCTGCCCTGCCCGTCGGAGCCGATGCCGACCTTGCCCGCCCCGCACACCACCTGGCGGGAGACGAAGAACGGGATCAGGTGCCGGACGATGTCGCCGAACGGCGTCGACCGGTGCATCAGGTAGTTCTCGTGGCAGCCGTAGGAGGCGCCCTTGTTGTCGGTGTTGTTCTTGTACAGCTGGATCGGCTCGATGCCCGGGGTGGCGCCCGCCCGCGCGGCGGCGTCGGCCATCACCCGCTCCCCCGCCTTGTCCCACAGCACCGCGTCACGCGGGTTGGTGACCTCGGGCGCCGAGTACTCGGGGTGGGCGTGGTCCACGTACAGGCGGGCGCCGTTGGTGAGGATGACGTTGGCCAGGCCCAGGTCCTCGTCGGTGAGCTGCGTGGGATCGGCGACCTCACGCGCCAGGTCGAAGCCGCGCGCGTCGCGCAGGGGGTTCTCCTCCTCGAAGTCCCAGCGGGCGCGCCGCGCCCGGGCCGCCGAGGCGGCCAGATAGGCGTTGACCACCTGGGTGGAGGTGACCATCGCGTTGGCCCCGGGGTTGCCTGGTACGGAGATCCCGTACTCGGTCTCGATACCCATAATCCGCCGCACACTCATGGTGAGAGGTTATCCACCGAGGCGTGGTCTTGAACGCTTCCGCGCCAATTGTGGCCCAAGTGCCGTGTTCTGGGGCGTTGAGCGGTACCGCGGCGTGCCGTTCCCTCGCAGGTCACGACGCAGAAGGCCCCACACCCGGTCGGCGCCGATTCGCTCCCGCCGGGCGGGGGCGGCGTCCCGGTCAGCGGGACGCGGAGCCGGGGGCCGCCGCCCCCCGGCGGCCGCTCACCCGATGTGTCCGGAGCGCCTGGCCCGTGCCGCGCCCCACCCGGCCAGGGCGGCGCCGAGGAGCGTCATCGCCGCGTAGCAGGCGAGCCACACCGCGAAGCCTCCGGGTACCTGGTGGAGGATGCCCGCCTCACCGTGGTCGACCAGCAGCCGGATCCCTCCCTGCGCCCCCAGGACCAGCATCACCAGGCCCGCGACCAGACACGCCACATACGCCATCGTTACGTCCTTCCTCTGGCCCGCGCGGAGCCGGGACCGGGGCCTCCGACGCGCTCCTCTTTGTGGTTCGATCGAACCATAACACGGTCTTGGTACGATCGCACCACGAAAATGCGCCCGCCGTGGCACGCGACCGAAGGAGACCCACCATGCCCCGACAGGTGGACCACGACCTGCGCCGCCGCCAGATCGCCCAGGCGGTGTGGCGCCTGGCCACCCGGGGCGGGCTCGAACACGTCACCCTGCGCCAGGTCGCCGCGGAGGCCCGGGTCTCCGCGCGCCTGCTGCAGTACTACTTCGGCACCCGCGACCGCCTGCTGCTGGGCGCGCTGGAGATCCTCAACGCCGACGCCGAGCGGCGGGCCGCGCAACGCCTGGCCGAGCTGGGCGAGGCCCCCGGCATGCGCGCGCTCGTGCGCGGGGTGCTGTGGGAGCTGCTCCCGCTGGACGAGGAGCGCCGCAACCGGCACCTGGTCTACGCCGCCTACTTCATCCCCTTCGTCACCGACCCCGCGCTGACGGCCGCGGCCCGCGACGCGCCCCGCGCCCTGGAGGACCTCGTGGCCGGTCTGCTCGACCGGGGCCGGCAGTCCGGTGAGGTGCCGCCGGAGGTCGACGTCGGGGCCGAGAGCGCGTTCCTGGTGGCGGGGGCCACGGGCCTGCAGACCAGCGTCCTGCTCGGTCGGCACAGCCCCGAGCAGGCCGTGGAGCTGATCGAGCACCAGCTCGACGGCGTGTTCGCGCCCGCACCCGGCTGAGAAAGCACGCGCAACCGACCGGGCGCGGCCGACCGGTCGGGCGTTCAGCGGTCGGGTGAGGTCGAGTCGGCCGCGCCCGACCAACCAGCGCGGGGACCCAAAGCACCATCGCCCCGCCGTCACGGGGCCCGGAGGCGACCGGCACGGGAAGGGGCCGACCGGTAGTCCGGTCGGCCCCTCCAGGCGCTCTCAGAGTGCGTCTACACAGGTACTGGTCGGCACCAGGGCAGCGGTACAGCGCGTCCGGGCGGGCCGCGCGGTGTTACGCCGCGGGGGACATCGTCACCTGGGTGACGGTGCGCCCGTTGGCCTGGTCGATCCTGGCCTTCCAGGAGTCCAGCACCACCTCTTCCCCCGGCTCCTGGGGGATGTGGCCCAGCACCGCGATGACCAGCCCGGCGACGGTGACGTAGTCCCCTTCGGGCAGGTCGTCCAGATGAATGTCGATGTCGGGCAGGTCGTGCACGGGATAGGTCCCGGGCAGGGTGAAGGACCCGTCGGCGTTGCGGGTCACGGTGCGTATGTCGGAATCGGTCTCGTCGTAGATCTCCCCGACGATCTCCTCCAGCAGGTCCTCCAGGCTCACGATGCCGTCGACACCACCGACCTCGTTGATGACCACGCCCAACTGCTGGTGTTCGGCGATCATGCGGCGCAGGGCCAACGACACCACCAGGGAATCGGGCAGGAGCAGCGGTTCGCGGGCCAGTTCTCCGGCGTCGGCCCCACCGCGCACCAGGTCGGACCAGTGCACGACACCGACCACGTCGTCCAGGTCGTCGTCGTTGACCACGGGTGCCCGGGAGTGCCCGTGTTCGGCGAGCATCTGCGCCGCCTGGGCCGCGGGCGTGCGGGCGGGGATGGTGAACACCTCACCACGGGGAACGACGACCTGGCGCAGGCGCCGGTCGTCGATCTCGAAGGCTCCGGAGATGATGGTGCGCTGCTCCCGGGTCATGCCCCGCTGGGTGGCGAGCATGTCGCGCAGCTCCTCCTCGCTGACCTCCTCCTTGGCCGCGGAGGGGTCACCGCCCGTCAGGCGCACCACGAGGTTGGTGGAGACGCTCAACAGCCACACCACGGGGCGGGAGAGCATGGCGAGCAGGTCCAACGGTCGGGAGACCAGCACCGCCCACGTCTCGGCCCGCTGCATGGCGATGCGCTTGGGCGCCAGCTCTCCGAAGACCAGCGTGACGAAGGACAGGAGCACGGTCACCAGGACGATCGCCACCGGGCTGGCGGCCGAGCCCAGGAAGCCCAGGGGTTCGATGAGGGGCTGCGCCAGGGACACGGCCGCGGTGGCCGAGGCCAGGAAGCCCGCGAGGGTGATGCCGATCTGGATGGTGGCCAGGAAACGGTTGGGATCCCGTGCCAGGCGAGCCACCGCCCGGCCGCCGGGACCCCGTGCCGCCAACTGTTTGATCTGCCCCTCCCGGAGGGTGATCAGGGCGATCTCGCTCCCCGCGAACAGGGCGTTGACAAGAACGAGGACAAGGACGAGGCCGAGTTGAACCCCGTAGCTTTCCATAACTGCTGTCGTCTCCGATGCTGTAGTGCTCTGGCACGGAACCCGTTCGGGCCGTGGCACCAGAGCCTCTCACAACCCCGCCCGGGAACCGCCCTCGACTGCCGGCCGGATTCGAACGGGCGTCGGCAAGGGCACTCCTCGGCCCGCTCCGCCTCCGGGAGAGTGTCATCACCCTGCCATCACGGGGACCGGAAACGACCGGCACGGGAAGGGGCCGACCGGTGGTCCGGTCGGCCCCTCAGAGCGCTCTCGCAGCCGTGTTCCTACAGGTACTGGCCGGTGTTGGGCACCGTGTCGATGCTCCGCCCGGAGTCCGCGCCCTTCTTGCCCGTGACCAGGGTCCGGATGTAGACGATGCGCTCGCCCTTCTTACCGGAGATGCGCGCCCAGTCGTCGGGGTTGGTGGTGTTGGGCAGGTCCTCGTTCTCGCTGAACTCGTCGACGCAGGCCTGCATCAGGTGCGAGACCCGGATGCCCTTGGACTGCTGGTCGATGAAGTCCTTGATGGCCATCTTCTTGGCCCGGGAGACGATGTTCTCGATCATCGCGCCGGAGTTGAAGTCCTTGAAGTACAGGACCTCCTTGTCACCGTTGGCGTAGGTGACCTCCAGGAAGCGGTTCTCCTCGCCCTCGGTGTACATGCGCTCCACGACCCGCTGGATCATGGCGTCCACCGTGGCCCTGGCCGAACCGCCGTGCTCGACGAGGTCCTCGTCGTGCAGCGGCAGGTCAGTGGTGATGTACTTGCCGAAGATGTCGCGGGCCGCCTCGGCGTCGGGCCGCTCGATCTTGATCTTGACGTCCAGGCGGCCGGGCCGCAGGATCGCCGGGTCGATCATGTCCTCGCGGTTGGAGGCGCCGATGACGATGACGTTCTCCAGGCCCTCCACACCGTCGATCTCGCTCAGGAGCTGGGGCACGATCGTGTTCTCCACGTCGGAGGACACGCCCGAGCCTCGGGTGCGGAAGATCGAGTCCATCTCGTCGAAGAAGACGATGACCGGGGTGCCCTCGGAGGCCTTCTCCCGTGCGCGTTGGAAGACCAGGCGGATGTGCCGCTCGGTCTCTCCCACGTACTTGTTGAGCAGCTCGGGGCCCTTGATGTTGAGGAAGAAGCTCTTGCCGACGTCGCGGCCGGTGCGCTCGGCGACCTGCTTGGCCAGCGAGTTGGCGACCGCCTTGGCGATGAGCGTCTTACCGCACCCGGGAGGGCCGTAGAGCAGCACGCCCTTGGGCGGGCGCAGCTTGTGCTCGTAGAAGAGCTCCTTGTACAGGTAGGGCAGCTCGACCGCGTCGCGGATCATCTCGATCTGCCCGGAGAGGCCGCCGATGTCGGTGTAGGCGATGTCGGGGACCTCTTCGAGGATGAGCTCCTCGACCTCGGACTTGGGGATGCGCTCGTAGACGTAGCCCGAGCGCGGCTCCAGCAGCAGCGAGTCGCCGGGGCGGATCGCCTCGTCGCGCAGCGGCTCGGCCAGGCGGACGATCCGCTCCTCGTCGTGGTGGGAGATCACCAGGGCGCGCTCGCCGTCCTCAAGGATCTCCTTGAGCATGACGACCTCGCCGACGGTCTCGAAGGACTCCACCTCGACGACGTTGAAGGCCTCGTTGAGCATGACCTCCTGGCCGGGGCGCAGGTTGTCCAGGTCCACCGAGGGACTGACGTTGACCCGCATCTTGCGGCCGTTGGTGAAGATCTCGACGGTCTCGTCCTCGCGCGAACCGAGGTAGACGCCGAAGCCCGACGGCGGCTGGGCCAGCCGGTCGACCTCCTCCTTGAGCGCCACGATCTGCTCGCGCGCCTCCTTCAAAGTGGAGACGAGCCGTTCGTTCTGGCCGTTGGCGGCGGCGAGGTTGGCCTGTGCCTCCCTCAGCCGCTCCTCCAGCAGGCGTACATGCCGGGGCGAATCGGCGAGCTTGCGCCGAACAACGCTGAGTTCCTTTTCCATGTAGGAGACCTGGGCCGTGAGTTCTTCGACTTCACGGTCCCGGTCGCTCTGACGCTCGTCGTCGCGCTCAGCCACGTCCGCCACCTCCCTATGAGGAACTACATCGGAGCCTACCTACCCTCGCCCTATTCCTAACCTCCCAAGGCCACAGAGTGTCGTAGGCCTCATTTCCAGGTCTTGCGTCAGCACAGGTCAGAGTGCTACTGGACGACCCGACGTAATGAGAACGTAACCTCTGGGTCCGGCCACGGGCAAGGAGTCCGCCCCTCCGGGCGATCCCTCCCCGCCCATGTCAGCGGACCCGCCCGCACACGCCGGAGCCCGCCCGGGCGGGTCCCCGTGGGGACCGCGCCGAGGACGCACGGTGAGGAGCGGTGTGCGTCCCGCGCGGGCGGGCTCAGTCGGCGGGCTCGGGTGAGGGGCCGGGAGTTCAGCCGCGGGCGCCGTCCTCCGGGGCCTGAGGGTCGACAGTGCCCTCCGGGGCCTGCGGGCCGGAGGCGTCGGCCCCTCCACCGGACTCCTCGGCGCCCCGGGGCGCCTCGGGGACCGCCGCGTCGGTGGCCAGCGCCCGGACCTCCTCGGCCGGGGTCGCCTCCCGCGCTCCGTCCGCGCGCCGGTCCTGCTCGCGCGCGGCGGTGAAGTCCTTGCCGTAGGCGCCCTTGGCCGGACGGCGGCGGCGCTCGGGGGCCTCGGCCCCGTCGGCCAGGCGGCGCGCGACCACCAGAAAACCGGTGTGCCCGATCATGCGGTGGTCGGGGCGCACCGCCAGACCCTCCACGTGCCAGGTGCGCAGCATGGTCTCCCACGAGCGCGGCTCGTAGAAGCGGGGGTCCTCGCGCAGCTGCTCCACGACGCGCGAGAGCTGGGTGGTGGTGGCGACGTAGCAGCACACCAGCCCGCCCGGGATGAGGGCGTCGGCGACCGCGTCCAGGCACTCCCAGGGCGCGAGCATGTCCAGGAAGACGCGGTCGACGTCGGTCTCGTCCAGCTCCTCCACCAGGTCGCCGACGGTGAGCTTCCAGGCCGGGTGCGGACCGCCGTGGAACCTCTCCACGTTCTTGCGGGCGATCTCGGCGAAGTCGGCGCGGCGCTCGTAGGAGTGCACCATGCCGCTCTCACCGACCGCGCGCAGCAGCCAGTTGGACATGGCCCCCGAGCCCGCCCCGGCCTCCACCACGCGCGCGCCGGGGAAGATGTCGGCCTCCACGAGCACCTGGGCGGCGTCCTTGGGGTAGACGATGGTCGCGCCCCGCTTCATCGACAGCGTGTAGTCGATCAGCAGGGGGCGCAGCGCCACGTAGGCCGTGCCGGTGTTGGAGCGCACCACACTGCCCTCGGGCTGTCCGATGAGGTCGTCGTGGTCGACCTTGCCCTTGTGGGAGTGGAAGGCGGCGCCCTCTCGCAGGGTGATGGTGTGCATGCGACCCTTGGGGTCGGTCAACTGCACGGTGTCGCCGTCGGTGAAGGGGCCGCGGCGGCCATGGATACCGGTCAACGTCGCTCTCGTCTTCCCACGTCGCTATTGGTTGGCAGGGCGATCGCCCAGGGTATCGGCCCCCCGGTACCGCGGCGAACGGGCACGGGGCGCCCCCGCGTGCGAAATCCCCGCTCCCAGGGCAGTATTCAGCCTGTCGGGCCCTGACCGAGCCCGACCACCACACGAGGACCACGGGAGAAGACAACCCATGTCACAGCTGACCACGGGGCTGGGAATCGACATCGGCGGCAGCGGGATCAAGGGCGCGCCGGTCGACCTGACCACCGGCGAGTTCCTCAAGGAGCGGATGAAGGTCCTCACCCCCGACCGCTCCGACCCCGAGGCGGTGGCCGAGATCGTGCACGGGATCGCCGAGCACTTCCCCGAGGCGGCGGGAATGCCCCTGGGCGTGACCTTCCCGGGCGTGGTGCAGGGGGGCGTGGTGCGCACCGCGGCCAACCTGGACAAGAGCTGGATCGACACCGACGCGCGGTCGCTGTTCGCCGAGGCCACCGGCCGCCCGGTGCGCGTGCTCAACGACGCCGACGCCGCCGCCGTGGCCGAGGCCCGCTACGGTGCGGCCAAGGACGTGCCGGGGGTGGTGCTGATGACCACCCTGGGAACGGGGATCGGCACCGCCCTGGTGGTGGACGGGCGCCTGGTGCCCAACACCGAGTTCGGACACCTGGAGATCGACGGCCACGACGCCGAGACCCGGGCCTCCTCGGGCGCCAAGGAACGCGAGGAGCTGTCCTACCGCGAGTGGGCGACCAAGCGGCTCCAGCGCTACTACCGGGTCGTGGAGGACCTGCTGTGGCCGGACCTGATCGTGGTCGGCGGCGGGGTCAGCCGCAAGGCGGAGAAGTTCCTGCCTCTGCTGGACATCCGCACGCCCGTCGTGGCCGCGTCACTGCTCAACACGGCCGGGATCGTCGGCGCCGCCCTGGCCGCCGCCGAGTCCGAGACCGGCTGAGGCGGCCCGGGCCACCCGGCCCTGGGGGTGCGGGCGCAGCCCCCTGACCACCTTGTCCACGTCCCCCCTGGGCCCGTACACGGCCACGGCGCCCCCGGTGCCGAAACGCACGGGTGCGGGGACGTCGCGTCCCCGGCGCCGGGGGCGTGGACGCCGGTGCGCGGCGGGGGTGCCGCTGTCGGAGGCCTCCGCGCGGTCGGGGTTCACCGACCAGAGCCATCTGACGCGGTGGTTCGGCCGCTCCTACGGGATCACGCCGGGGGCGTTCCGCGCGGCGGACCGCGCCCGCTCAGCCCTCGCCGACGGACAGGGACAGGGCGACCACGATCCGCCGCGCGGCGGTGGAGGTGTGCGCGACCGGTGAGATGGGCACGCCCGCCAACGCCGTGGGCAGCCCGTCCTGGAGCGGCCAGCGCATCCACCACCACAGGTCACCGCGGTGGGGCCGCAGCAGGGCGCGGTGGGGCCGGGTGCTGGGACCGGCGTCCACCGCCCCGCACAACCCGTCCTCACGGGCCTCCACCCCGCGTGAGCGCAGCTCGGCGGCCAGCCCGCGCAGGGCGAGGTTCGTCAGCTCCACGCGGTCCACCGGCCCGGCCGTACCCGGGGCACACCTCAGGCTCGGACTCCCCGTCGGCGGGGTCTCAACGGTCAACGGGACTCCCCTCCCCTTCCCAGACGCCTTCTGGGACCAACGACCCTTGCACTCTGCCGTATCCGGAGGGAAAACCGCCGGTCCTATGCGGATCACGCATACGTACTTCTTTCTTACACATAGCCACCAGCGGCGCCCGGATTCCCTAACCTAAGCTCATGTCCCAACCAGACGGCGTTCTTCCACCGGACCTGTGGACACGCCCCCGCATGGCGGGTGCCCTGGCCACCTGTGACATGGCGACGGTCATCGAGGGCGTGCGCGCGGCGCACGGCTGGTCCCAGGGCGACCTCGCCCGCGCGATCGACTACTCCCAGAGCTGGGTCTCGCGCGTGGTCAACGGCCAGCAGTCGCTGACCATCAGCCAGGTACACGACCTCGCCCGACGCCTGGGCATCCCGCTGCACATGCTGCGTTTCGGCGGCACCGCGCCCCAGGCCCGTCCCGCAGAGAAGGGGGTGGACACCACGAGGCGCCGCGACTTCGGACGCGCGGTGGCCGCGGGAGCCCTGCTCACCGCCACCACCGTCACCACCGGTGCGGCTCCGGCCCCGGTGGCGTCGGACCCGTGTCCCGACACCGTCAACGAGACGACCGCGCCCTCCCTGCGCGCCATCACCGGGGGCCAGCGCCGCATGGACGCCACCTCCCCCTCCCGCCACCTGCTGCCCAGCGCTGTAGCGCACGTGCATCTGGCCGAGCACATGCGTGGGCAAGCGCACGGGACGCCCTTCCACGGCGAGTTGAGCGCCGCGGCCAGCGAGGCCTCCGGCTTCGCCGCCTGGCTGCACGCGGACCGGGGGGACATGGGATCGGCCAGGGCGTACTACCGCACCGCCGTGACGCGCGCGCGCCAGGCGGACATGCGCCTGCTCGACGTGTACATGCTGGGCTCCCTGGCGGCCTTCGAGACCGACACCGCCGAGGACCACCACCTGGGTCTGGGACTGGTCCAGGAGGCCGAACACGTCCTGGGCCCCGCCGCCCACCCCACCGCGCGCGCCTGGCTGGCGTGCGTGGGGGCGCTCGCGCACGCCGGGAACGGGGACGGCGCCGCGGCCGCGCGCGCCCTGGGCCGGGCGGAGCGGGAGGTGGCCCGCTCCGCCAACACCGACCCGCCATGGCCGTGGGTGTTCGCCTTCGACGAGACCAAGGTCGCCGGTTACCGCGCCCGGGTGGGCGTGCGGCTGCGCCAGCCGCACGACGCCCGGCGGGCCTTCGCCGAGGCGTTCGCCCCCAACGGGGGCAACCCCAAGCAGTCCGCGGTCCTCCAGGTGGAACTGGCCTCGGCGCACGCCGACGCGGGGGACGTGGACGAGGCCTTCCGCCTGGTCCACGAGGCGCTGAACACGGGCGTGCGCTACGAGTCCGAGCGGATCATCGGCCGGGTCCGGGCCTTTCGCCGCCGCTACTCGGGAACGCGGGCGCGCTGCGTGGCCGCCCTGGACGACCGGCTCCTGTCCCTGGTGAGGGGCGTCGCCGCCCAGGGGTAGGAAAACCGCGAAGCGATCATCTGGGAGGTCCCGTGATCCACATCGGAGTCACCGGTCACCGCGACCTGGCCCCCGACGTGCGACGCACCGTCACCGCGCTGCTCACCGCCCACCTGGAGCCCTACGGCTGCGAGATGGTGGGCCTGTCCTGCCTGGCCGACGGCGCCGACGCCGTCTTCGCCGAGGCCGTCGTCGCCGCCGGAGCCCCGCTGGAGGCGGTCATCCCCGCCTCCGGCTACCGCCAGGCGCTGCCCGAGGAGCACCACCCCGTCTACGACCGCCTCCTGCGACAGGCCGTCCTCGTGCACACGCTGCCCCGCACCGAGTCCACTCCCGAGGCTCACCTGGAGGCCGGAAGGCTGCTCGTGCGGCGCTGCGACCAGCTCGTGGCCGTCTGGGACGGCCAGCCCGCGCGCGGCCCCGGCGGCACCGCCGACGTGGTGGCCTACGCGCGCTCGCTCTTTCGCCCGGTCTCGGTGCTGTGGCCCGAGGGCGCCCGCCGCTGATCCCCGGTCAGGCGCCGGCCAACCGCGCCGCGCAACCCCCAGCCGCGCCGCGAAGGAGAAGATCGGCACCCTCCCACCGCCCAGCGTCCACCACCCGCGCCGCGCGCCCCGCAGCGAAGGAGAAAAGCGGCCCCACCGACACCGTCCGGCCCGGGGGCCGGTTCAGCGCCCGCCCGAGACCACCGCGTTGACGTCCGCGGCCCTGAGCACCCCGCGCACCCCACCGGCCTCGTCCACCACCACGTACTCCGGCAGCGGATGACCCGTCAGCGCCAGCAGCAACTCCTCGCCCTCCAGACCCACCGGCACCAGAGAATGCTCGGTCACCGCACGGGACACGCTCGACACCGGCACCCACGCCCGGCGCTGCGGCTCGATCGCCCCGGCCGCCGCCGGGTGCACCACCGCCGTGGGAGCGCCCCGGGCGTCGGTCACCACGACCTCCACCGCCTCCGCCTCCCGGGCCCGGCGCTCCGCCTCGGCCAGCGGAGTGTCGGCCGACAC
Organism: Nocardiopsis sp. CNS-639; assembly: GCF_000381685.1. Classification (NCBI taxonomy): domain Bacteria; kingdom Bacillati; phylum Actinomycetota; class Actinomycetes; order Streptosporangiales; family Nocardiopsidaceae; genus Nocardiopsis; species Nocardiopsis sp. CNS-639. The sequence continues at coordinate 170,239 of NZ_KB906861.1, read as the reverse complement.
CGTCACCGAGGACCGGGCCAGGTCCCGGGCCCGCAGACGCGGAATGCGCTCCCGCACCCGTGCGGAGCGCAGCGCGTCGGAAGCGCCCATCCACATGAAACCGCCCAGGACGAAGCCCCACACCACGCTCCACGGGCTGAGCCGTCCGCCCGCCCACCACGTGATCAGGAACGGCAGCGCCACCACCAGCAGCGCCAGCACCCGACCGCCCCAGGCCGCGGCCACACTCCCCGCGAAGGGCCTGCCCGTCGCCTTCCACACCCCGGCGCGCAGCAGCCGCCCGCCGTCCAGCGGAAGCCCCGGCAGCAGGTTGAACGCGCCCACCAGCAGGTTGGCGATCCACAACTGGAACAGCAGCTCACCCACCACGGTGCGCGGCTCGGTGAACAGGTACAGACCGAACCCGCCCGCCGCCAGCAGCAGGGAGAACAGCGGACCGGCGAACGCGATCCAGAACTCACGCCCCGGCGTGGGCGCCTCGCGCTCGATCTCGGAGACCCCGCCCAGTACGTACAGCACGATGCGCCGGACCGGCAGGCCGTACATGCGCGCGACCACCGCGTGCGCCAGCTCGTGCACCAGCACGGAGGCGTAGAGCAGCACGGCGAAGACGAAGGCCAGCAGGTAGGCGGGCGGCCCCAGCGCCAAGCGGCCCTGGACGACGCCGCCGTAGACCAGGGTGATCAGAGCCGCGACGATCAGCCACGAGGAGGTTACGTACACGGGGATGCCGAAGGGGCGGCCGATCAGTAACCCCGGTCTGGCGGAACGCTCGCGGGGTCTGGGCGCGGATGGGTCACTACCGGTCGTCACACCCCCAGCCTACGGCCCGCCCGCCCCGACCCCGCGGCGCCCACGACCCGGCTCCGCACCGCACCGCCCGCCCGGTTGTCCACAGGCCCGATCCGCCCGTGGTGCTACGCCGGGCCGCCGGTGTTTCCTGAATACAGGGGGCCCACGGGGCCGGTCGGCACCGTGCTGCCCGGATTCGGGACCGCCGCCCGCGCCCGTCCCCCACGGGCCGCTTCTCCACAGACCGCTCTCTCCACGAGCCGCTTCTCCACGGGCCGCTTGTCCACAGGCCGCCCTCTCCCCTCGCGGCCTGTCGCGACCTTCTCATAGGCTCGATCCATGACCACCGCGCTCCTCCCGTCCGCCCTCTCCCCCTCCCGGGCCTCCGACTTCCTCCAGTGCCCGCTGCTGTTCCGCTTCCGCACCATCGACCGCCTCCCCGAGGCGCCCAGCGCGGCTGCCCTGCGCGGCACCCTCGTCCACGCCTGCCTGGAGCGCCTGTACGAGCTGCCCGCCGAGTCGCGCAACCCGCGCAACGCCGTCGGCCTCGTCGAGCCCCAGTGGAAGAAGCTGCGCGAGAAGAAGCCCGAGCTGGACGAGCTGTTCGCCGACGACACCGAGCGCGACACCTGGCTGGAGTCCGCCCGCGACCTGGTCCGCCGCTACTTCGACCTGGAGAACCCCACCACCCTGGAGCCCCGCGACCGCGAGATGCGCCTGGAGGTGTCCCTGCCCACCGGCCTGCGGCTGCGCGGCTACGTGGACCGCATCGACGCCACCCCCTCCGGCCAGATCCGGATCGTGGACTACAAGACCGGCAAGTCCCCCGCGCCCCGGTTCGAGGACAAGGCCCGCTTCCAGATCTTCTTCTACGCGGTCATGATCTGGCGCGACCTCGGCGTCGTCCCCACCCGCCTCCAACTCGTCTACCTGGGCGGTGACGGCGCGGTGCGCTGGTACGACCCCACCGAGGACGAACTCCGGGCCGCGGAGTCCGAGATCGCCGACATCTGGGCGCGAATCGAGGCGGCAGGACGCGCCGGGGTGTGGGAGCCCCGCAAGAGCAAGCTCTGCGGCTGGTGCGAGCACCAGGCGCTGTGCCCGGAGTTCGGCGGCACCCCGCCGCCCCTGCCCGCACCGACGGACCGCCCACGCGGGTGACCCGCCCGCACGCCGACCGCGCGCGTGACCCGGCCGGGCACCGGCAGGACGCGGGCCCGGCCCCGCACCGGGGGCGACCCCGCCCCACCCGCGCGCCCGCAGTCCGCTGACACGGGTGACCCCGGCCTCGGACCCGCGCACCGCCCGGGATACGGCACAATTCCCCCTGTGCCCGTCTCAGTACTGCTGGTCGACGACCAGCCCCTCGTCCGCGCCGGCTTCCGCATGATCCTGGAGTCCGCCCCGCACCTGTCCGTCGTGGGCGAGGCCTCCGACGGCCGCGAGGCGGTCCGGGCGACCCGCGGCCTGCTGCCCGACGTCGTCCTCATGGACGTGCGCATGCCCGGTATGGACGGGATCGAGGCCACCCGGCAGATCGTGTCGTGGGCACGGCCCCTGGGACACCGGGTACGGGTCCTGGCACTGACCACCTTCGACCTGGACGAGTACGCCGTCGAGGTGCTGCGCGCGGGCGCCTCCGGGTTCCTGCTCAAGGACGCGCCGCCCGCCGAACTCGTCTCGGCCGTGGAGGTGGTCGCGGACGGGGCGGCGGCCATCTCCCCCGCGGTGCTCAACCGCCTGCTCGACCGCTTCGCCCCGCTCCTGCCCTCCTCCTCCCCCGGCACCGAACCCGCCGAGGACACCCTGACCGCCCGCGAGCACGAGGTCCTGCGCCTGCTCGCACGCGGGTGGTCCAACGCCGAGATCGCCGCCCACCTGGTCCTGGGCGAGACCACCGTCAAGTCCCACGTCGGCAACATCCTCACCAAACTGGAACTGCGCGACCGGGTCCAGGCGGTGGTCTACGCCTACGAGCACGGACTGGTCCGCCCCGGTGAGCGCGACCACGGCTCCGGACCCGGCTCCGGCTGACACCCGCGACCCGCGTCCCGGGAGGACCTGGCCACCAGGTCCCGCGGACCCCGCCCGCGACACACGCACCGGGCCACCAGGTTCACCGATCCGCGCGGACACACGGCCCCGGCACGCGAACCCCCGCCCCGCAAAGGCTCCGGCCCGGCCCCGGGCCCCCCGGACACGGGCCCCGGGCGCGGCACCGGGGACCCCGGCGCGTCGCTGTGGACGGGCCCCCGGCCTTGACAGGATGATCCGGTGATCGAACTCACCGGCCACGAGCCCCGTTCCGGGCGAACCCCACCCTCCGGGACCGCGTCCCCTCATGGGTTGTCCACAGCACGCCGGTCACCACGGGTACAGGCGGGGAGGAGACGGAGACAGGAATGCCAAGCAAGCGGGAGCGACCCGTGCCCCCGAGCGAGGACCGCCTGCTCAGCAGGATGCGGGACTGGCGGGAGGCGCACGAGCGGGAGCTGACCCCGGACGGCTTCGACGAGACCGAGGACGTCAACCTCCCCGACGCCCGCGCCATCGACCTGGTGCTGCGGGTGGGCGAGCTGATGCTCGCCAGCGGAGAGGGCACGGAGGCCGTCAGCGAGGCGATGCTCAGCCTCTCGGTCGCCTTCGACCTGCCCCGCTCGGAGGTCTCGGTCACCTTCACCACCATCACCCTGTCCACCCACCCGGGGGGCGAACACCCCCCGATCACCGGCGAACGGGTGGTGCGCCGCCGCACCCTGGACTACTTCCGCGTCAACGAACTGCACACCCTGGTGCAGCAGTGCGCGCTCGGCCTGCTGGAACTGGAGGACGCCGCCGCCCGCCTGACCCAGATCAGGCGGGCCCGCATGCCCTATCCCAACTGGCTCATCGCGGTCGGGTTCGGCCTCATCGCCTCCAGCGCGAGCCTCATGGTGGGCGGCGGCCTGATCGTGGCGACCGCGGCCTTCCTGGCCACCGTCATGGGCGACCGCACGTCGGTGTTCCTGGCCAAGCGGGGCGTCGCGGAGTTCTACCAGATGGCGGGCGCCGCGGTGGTGGCCGCCACGATCGGCGTGGCGCTGCTGTGGGCCAGCACCACGCTGGACCTCGGCCTCCAGGCCGGGGCGATCATCACCGGCAACATCATGGCCCTGCTGCCCGGACGCCCGCTGGTCTCCAGCCTCCAGGACGGCATCAGCGGCACCTACGTGTCGGCGGCGGCGCGCCTGCTGGAGACCTTCTTCATCCTGGGCGCGATCGTGTCCGGCGTGGGCGCGGTCGCCTACACCGCCCAGCGCCTGGGCGTGAACATCAACCTGGAGGACCTCCCCTCCGCGGGAACCTCGATGGAGATCCCCGTACTGATCGGCGCGGCGGGGATCGCGGTGGCCTTCGCGATCTCGCTCGCCGTACCGCCCCGGATGCTGCCGATGATCGGCGTGCTCGGCGTGATGATCTGGGTGATCTACGCGAGCATGCGCGACCTGCTGCACGTGCCCGCGGTGGTGGGCACGGTCGCGGGCGCGGTCGCGGTGGGCGTGGTGGGCCACTGGCTGGCGCGGCGCACGCGCAGACCGGTGCTGCCCTACCTGGTCCCGTCGATCGCCCCGTTGCTGCCCGGCAGCATCCTGTACCGGGGCCTGATCGAGATCACGCAGGGCGACCCCTCCGCCGGGCTGCTCAGCCTCGCGGAGGCGGTCACGGTGGGCCTGGCGCTGGGCGCGGGGGTCAACCTCGGCGGCGAGCTGGTCAGGGCCTTCCAGCACGGCGGACTGGCCGGCGCGGGGATGCGCAGCCGCCCGGCGGCGCGCCGGACACGCGGCGGGTACTGAGTTCCTCGTGACCGAGGCCGGACAGGGCAGAACCATTGCTGGCCTGGGGGTGTCTCACTTTCCGAGAGCGGACGACAGCGGCGGGGCGAACACATCCGTGTTAAACCGCGACAAGCATGTGATGTGAACCACTACTCTTGGCGTCAGCTCAACGACGAGCACCTCTGGACCGAAAGGCCTGTCCCATGTGCAGCCACGAACCTGCCTGCCCGTCCTTCGAGGACACCGACCGCGAGGCGGCCCGGGTCGTCTCCAGCCACCCCGAGCAGGGCTGGAGCCTGCTCTGCAACGGCGTCGTCCTCTTCGACGACACCGGTGAGCTGCTCCCCGACGGGGCGGTCGTCGCCCCGCACCGGCCCCGCGTCGCCGCCTGACGCCCGGCCGCGCCCGCACACCGCGGCCGCGAGGCCGACGTACCCCGCCCGGCAAGCACCCCCGGGCGGTGAGGTGTCCCCCGACGGCCCCCGGTGACCGCACGATCGCCGGGGCCCGTCCCCGGCCTCACTCCCGGACCGCGTCGGGCCACCCCTCCGGCAGCACGTCCTGGCCGCCCATCGCCTCGCTCAGCCGACGCCGGAAGTCGGCGTGCACTCCGGGCCCCCACACCAGTCCGCTCGGCGTGCGCAGCGCCTGTTCCATGACGGCCCGCAGCGCCGCCGGGCGCGCCTCCCCCTCGGCCACCGGCAGCGCCAGCAGGGCGTGCATCTGGGTGACCACGGCGAACAGCTCCCCCGCCAGCGCGGGCGCGCTCGCGGTCGCCGCGGCCTCCTCCAGGTAGGGGTCCCACCACGCCTCCCCGGTCCCGCCGTCCCCGTCATCCTCGGGCGCGGCGAAGCCCCTGCGCAGCCGCCGGCGCACCTCCCCCGCGGTATCCGGGTCCCGGTCCCCCAGGCCCAGCCGCCAGACCCGCTCGGCCGTACCGGGGTCCCCGCGCAGGGCCAGCAACCCCGCCAGGAGTTCCACGGCGGCGGCGAAGGTGCCCGGCGCGGCCCCCGGCTCCTCGGCGTCCTCGGAGGCCGCGTCCGGGTCCACGATGGCGCCGACGTCGGCGATGGCGTGCTCCAGGTGGGTGGCGGCGCGCAGCAGGCGCAGGCCGGGGTCGTCGGCGACCGACAGGCCGCGTTCGACCGCGGCCGCGGCGGCGCCCGGCAGCCCCCGCCCCAGCAGGCGTTCGGCCAGGTCGCGGGAGGCGTCCACGACGGTGGCCGCGTGCAGGCGGCCGAGCGAACCGGGATCGGACGGCAGGGCCAGCGCCGCCTCCCAGTGCTCCTCGGCCCCGTCGGTGTCGCCGCGCCCCTCGGCGGAGCGGGCCAGCCCGTAGTGCGCCACGGCCGTGTAGTCGGCCCCGCCCAGGTCGAGCAGGCGGCGCCAGACGCGGTCGGCCTCGGCGTGGTCGCCGTCCTGTTCGAGGGAGAGCGCCAGGTGGTAGGCGGCGCGCGGAGCGTAGCGCGGGTCGCCGGTGGCCAGGGCGCGGCGGGCGGCCTCACGGGCGGCGGCCAGGTCTCCCCGCTGGTCCTCGACCACGGCCAGGCCGAGCAGGGCGCGGGCCTGCACCCGCGGGTGGGGGTTGGCGGCCACCGCCTGCTGGTAGAGCTTGGCCGCGCGTTTGAGGTGGCCGCTCCCGGCGAGGTCCTGGGCCTGGTCGCACAGTTCGGCGGCGCCCTGCCCGGTCGGCGCCTGCGCCTCGTCCGTGTCCCGGGGATCGGTGGCCGGGGGCGGGTCGGCGGGGCCAGAGCGCGCGGAAGGTCCGGACGTCGTGGTCATGCTCTCCGCTTTCCATGGGGGTGGCGGGGTGGCGGTCCGCGTGGTGGGAACGCGATCCGTGTCGCCGCAACTCTAACGCCTGCGGCGGCCGGGGACCGGGGACCCGCGCCGCGACCGGTGGGCACGTCCCGCTCTTCACCCCTCCCCCGCCGAGGGCAGAGAACAAAACGGACTTTTACGACGTAGATCTCTAAAGGGGCAACAGGGAAGGGGCGCCGGTCCTCGGACCGGCGCCCCTTCCCGCGGCCCGGGCCGCCCTACAGCTCGAAGGCCTCCGGCGGCGGGCAGGAGCAGACCAGGTTGCGGTCACCGTAGGCCTGGTCGATCCGGCCGACCGGCGGCCAGTACTTGTCCGTGCGCAGCGACGCCAGCGGGTAGGCCGCCTCGGCGCGCGTGTAGCCGTGCGACCACTCGTCCGCGGTCACCGCCTCTGCGGTGTGCGGGGCGTTGCGCAGCGGGTTGTCCTGCGCGTCCCACTCTCCCGAGGCCACCTTGTCGATCTCGCCGCGGATCGCGACCATCGCCTCCACGAAGCGGTCCAGCTCGGCGAGGTTCTCGCTCTCGGTCGGCTCCACCATCAGGGTGCCGTTGACCGGGAACGACATCGTCGGCGCGTGGAAGCCGTAGTCCATGAGCCGCTTGGCGAGGTCCTCGTTGCTGATGCCGCTGGCCTTCTGGAGCGGGCGGATGTCCACGACGCACTCGTGCGCCACCAGACCGCCCGCACCGGTGTAGAGCACCGGGAAGTAGGGCTCCAGCCGCTTGGCCAGGTAGTTCGCCGACAGCACCGCGACCTCGGTGGCCGAGCGCAGCCCCTCCTCGCCCATCATGCGCACGTAGGCCCAGGAGATGGGCAGGATGCCCGCCGAGCCGAACGGGGCCGCCGAGACCGGTCCGACCCCCGTGTGCGGGCCCGCCTCGGGCTGGCCCGGGTGGTTGGGCAGGAAACCGGCCAGGTGCGAGCGGACCGCGACCGGACCCACGCCCGGACCACCGCCGCCGTGCGGGATGCAGAAGGTCTTGTGCAGGTTGAGGTGGCTGACGTCGGCCCCGAACTCGCCCGGCTTGGCCCAGCCCAGCAGCGCGTTGAGGTTGGCGCCGTCCACGTACACCTGGCCGCCCGCCTCGTGGACCAGTCGGCACACCTCGGTGACGGTGTCCTCGTACACGCCGTGCGTGGACGGGTAGGTGATCATGATGGCGGCCAGGTCGTCGGCGTGCTTGTCGGTCTTGGCGCGCAGGTCCTCCAGGTCGACGTTGCCGTTGTCGTCGCAGGCCACCACGGCCACGCGCATACCGGCCATCACGGCGCTGGCGGCGTTGGTGCCGTGCGCGGAGCTGGGGATCAGGCACACGTCGCGGTGGGCCTCGCCGCGCGAGCGGTGGTAGCCGCGGATGGCCAGCAGCCCGGCGAACTCGCCCTGGGACCCGGCGTTGGGCTGGAGGGACACCGCGTCGTAGCCGGTGACCTCGGCCAGCCAGGACTCCAGCTGGCGGATCAGGGTCACGCTCCCGGCGGCCTGGTCCAGCGGCGCCAGCGGGTGCAGCCCGGCGAACTCGGGCCAGGTGACGGGCTCCATCTCCGCCGTGGCGTTGAGCTTCATGGTGCACGAGCCCAGCGGGATCATCGTGCGGTCCAGGGCCAGGTCGCGGTCGGAGAGGCGGCGCATGTAGCGCAGCAGCGAGGTCTCGCTGCGGTGGGTGCCGAACACCGGGTGGGTGAGGTAGTCCACCTGGCGGGCCAGCTCGGCGGGCAGGCGGTCGGCGTCCTCGTCCACGCTCAGGCGCACGCGCGAGGAGCCGCGCTCGGCCTCGCCGAAGGCCGCCAGGACCTTCTCCAGGTCGGCCTCGGTGGTGGTCTCGTCCACGCTCACGCCGACCGTGTACTCGTCCGCGGTCAGCAGGTTGTACCCGGCCTCCAGGGCGGACTCCACGACCCGGGCGGCGCTGGGCACGCGCACGCGCAGGGTGTCGAAGTAGGCCCGGTGCAGGACCTCGAAGCCGCGCTCGGCGAGGGCGTCGGCCAGGGCGGCGGTGCGGGTGTGCACCTGGCGGGCGATCGCGCGCAGGCCGTCGGGGCCGTGGTAGACGGCGTACATCCCGGCCATGACGGCGAGCAGGACCTGCGCGGTGCAGATGTTGCTGGTGGCCTTCTCGCGGCGGATGTGCTGCTCGCGGGTCTGGAGCGCCAGCCGGTAGGCGGGCTTGCCCGCGTTGTCCACCGAGACGCCGACCAGGCGGCCGGGCAGCTGGCGGCGCAGCTTCTCGCCCACGGACATGTAACCGGCGTGCGGGCCGCCGAAGCCGAGCGGGACGCCGAAGCGCTGTGTGGAGCCGACGGCGATGTCGGCGCCCAGGTCGCCGGGGCTGCGCAGCAGCGTCAGGGCCAGGATGTCGGCGGCCACCACCGCGAGGGCGCCGCGTTCGTGGGCCTGGGCGATGACCCGGCCCGGGTCGCGCACGGCGCCGCTGGAGGCCGGGTACTGCACCAGGACGCCGAAGGCGTCGCCCTCGGGCAGGCCCTGCGACAGGTCGGCGACCACGACCTCGATGCCGAGGGGTTCGGCGCGGGTGCGCAGCACGTGCAGGGTCTGGGGGAAGACGTCGGCGTCGACGACGAAGACGTCGGCCTTGCTCTTGGAGGCGCGGCGGGCCAGGGTCATGGCCTCGGCGGCGGCGGTGGCCTCGTCGAGCAGGGAGGAGCCCGAGACGGGCAGGCCGGTCAGGTCCGAGACCATGGTCTGGAAGTTGAGCAGGGCCTCCAGGCGGCCCTGGGAGATCTCGGGCTGGTAGGGCGTGTAGGCCGTGTACCAGGCGGGGTTCTCCATGATGTTGCGCAGGATGACCGGAGGGGTGAGGGTTCCGTAGTAGCCCTGGCCGATCAGCGAGGTGCGCACCTGGTTGCGGGAGGCCAGGTCGCGCAGCTCGGCCAGGGCCTCGGCCTCGCTCAGCGCCGGGGGCAGGTCCAGCGGCGCGCTGCTCCCGGGGCCGGTGAGGATGGACTCGGGCACGGCGTCGGCCATGAGCTCGGCGGTGGAGCCGTAGCCGACCGCCTTGAGCATCTCCTGGACCTCGGCGGGCGTGGGGCCGATGTGGCGGTCGGCGAACACCCGGGCGGGCGCGCCGGGGGTGTGCACGGGCTGGTCTGGCACGGAGACCTCCTGGTGACAGGGCCGAGTCGGGTCGGCGGTGTTCCTCACGGTCTCCCCCTCTGTCACCGGGCACGACGGCGCCCAGGCTTCAGAGCGGCCTCCTCCACGCGGTCCATGGTGCCTGAGAGGTTACTGGGGAGTATTGCCCCGTCGGCGCCCCGTTGCGGGGTCTCTCTCGCGCGGTGTCGACAGCCAGCTGACGATCTGTACGTGTGTACAAGCAGGGTGAATGTCGGTTTTCATCCCTGTTGTGACTACGACCGTACTCGATGGTCGCCCCGGGCAGCTCTTCCGGGCAGGCGTTTCGCCCACATCACACCCAGAACCTGGAGGTTCGTCCAAGTAGCCGTGGCTCCAAAGCACCCGCGCCCCCGGCCGACGCACGGCCGCCCCGGGAGTGCGGGCGGCGCCTGTCGGTCTCAGCCGGTGCGGCGCTCCCGGCGACGCCTGGCCAGCTCGTCCACGGGCTGGGGCGCGGCGGCGGGCAGGTCGGCCCGCTCCTCCGCGGGCACCACACCCAGGGCCTCCTCCACCTCGCGCCAGACGTTGCCCAGCGCCAGGCCGAACATGCCCTGCCCGCGCTGCATGAGGTCCACGACCTCCTCCGGGGAGGTGCACTCGTAGACGCTGACGCCGTCGCTCATGAGGGTGATGCGGGCCAGGTCGGGGGCGGGACGACCGCGCAGGTGGTCGACCGCGGTGCGGATCTGCTGGAGGGATATCCCGGTGTCCAGGAGCCGTTTGGCGACCTTGAGCAACAGGATGTCGGGGAGGCTGTACAGGGGGGCGTTGTGGGCTCCGGTGAGCACGCTCGGCTCCACCAGGCCGGTCCTGGCCCAGTAGTCGAGCTGGCGGTAGCTGATCCCGGCGGCCGTACACGCCGCGGGGCCCCGATACCCGACGTCCATAGGCAGCGCCACCAAGTCTTCTTCGCACAGTAGGCCCTGCTGCCCCGCTAGCCGCAGCGCGGACCGCCTGTCATGGGGATCCCGCTTGCCGCTCGCTACCGCCACGCCGACCTCCGGCTTCTCGTCCCACGGCGGTCTCGACAGGGGATGTCCACTCAGGGAACGGGTGCGCCGTGGGTTCCACTGCACTGAAGGTAGGACGGCCGACCGGCAGCGTCAATGACACCGCGCGGCGCGTCGCCAAGTGCGCGCGGCGCCGGTGTGCCGGGGCCTCCCCGTTGGCGCCCGACGCGCACCCGGGGGTTTCGGCCCTGATCATTACGACCACTTCCGTTACCCAATCTATCACCGGCTCCGCGGGCGAAGCCGCAGGTCGGGGCGTGTCCTCCCCGGCACGCGACACCGCAGCGGCACAGGACCCGCGCCTGGGCGCGGGCCCCGGGGGAGTGCACGTGCGTCACCGGACTACTCCGTGCGCCTGCCGAAGTCCTCGGGCGAGATGTTGTCCAGGAACTCCCGGAACGCCTCGACCTGGTCCTCCTGCTCGTCCGGGATGGGCATCCCGGCCTCGTCGATCACGTCCTCGTGCGCGTAGATGGGCGTGCCCGTCCGTAACGCCAGGGCGATCGAGTCGGAGGGGCGCGCGCTCACCTCCACGCCGTTGCTGAAGACCAGCTGGGCGTAGAAGATGCCGTCGCTGAGGCCGGTGATGTTCACCGTCTTGAGCCCGGTGTCCAGGGCGTCGAGGACGTCCCGGAACAGGTCGTGGGTGAGCGGTCTGGCCGGTGCGACGCCCTGTTGGGCCAGCGCGATCGCGGTGGCCTCCACGCCGCCGATCCAGATAGGCAGGTAGCGGTCACCTTCGGATTCCTTGAGCAGGACAATCGGCTGGTTCGAGGGCATCTCAACACGGACGCCGACGACCTCCATGTGCTTCACAGCGTCTCCGTCCCACGAGTCGTGATGCCGGATGGGCGCTCGTCCCTGCTCCCGCTGTGGATCAGGACCCGAGGGCGAAATCGGCACCCTTCGTTACAAAGTTCTCCGGCGGCGGGGGGCCGCAAACCTCATCGGCCCACCCGCCGCTCCCGCGGTCGTCCCCGCGCCGGTCAGCGGCGCGGTTTGGTCAGCAGGACCATCCGGAACTTGCCGATCTGGATCTCGTCGCCTCCGCCGAGCTGGGCCTCGTCGACCGGCTCGCGGTTGACGTAGGTGCCGTTGAGGCTGCCCACGTCGCGGACTCCGAACCCGTCGCCGCGGCGGAAGAACTCCACGTGGCGCCGGGAGACGGTGACGTCGTCCAGGAAGATGTCGCTGTTGGGGTGGCGGCCGGCGGTGGTCACGTCACTGTCCAGCAGGAAACGGCTCCCGGCGTTGGGGCCGCGCCTGACCACCAGCAGAGCCGTGCCCGGCGGCAGAGCGTCGGGGTTGGCGGGGTCGTCGCCGCCCAGCTCGTCGCCGGACTCCTCCTCTTCCAGGGCCTGTATGCCCGAGAGGGAGATGGTGGACGTGACGTCTCCGCCGGAGTCCCTGCCAGTGCCGGGTCGGGGGCCCTGCTGTTCGGCTCTGCGGATCGGAGTTCCGCAGTGGGAGCAGAAACGGGCATCATCCGCAACGGCGTGACCGCACTGCGTGCAGTAAACGCTCGACATAGGTCGGCTCGGCCTCCTACCGCACGGGGCGGTGCTTGATTGGGCTGATCGGTGGCACGTACCGGGCGTCGGGCGGGCACGCGGCCCGCACGCCGTCCGGTACGCGGTGAGACGGCCCGCTGTCGCGGCAGCGGTGCGCCTCACACGGTCGGTCGCTAGGTCTCATCCCCCGTGTCGCACTCCTTGTCACCACCGGCGAGGGTGTCCGCCGTTGCCGGGATACCCGGTCCGATAGGCGACGCGGCGCTTCGGGGAACACTCGACTTTAAACCATATCCCTGTCCAGGAAGGGTTTTGCTCCTCCCCCGCCCACTGTGGACGACCCGTCGAAAACGGATCGCCGAGCGGTGTGCCCGCCGTCGCGGAGGGTGTCCGGCGACGGCGGCGGGCCGGATCGGGGCAACACGCCTGTCCTGGTGCTGATGCCGTGTCGGCGGGTTTGGTTCTCCACGGATCCCCCTGGATTCGCACCGACTTCACCGGACCGCCACGACCTGCCTGTATGCCCATTTTAACCCGCGGGGTCACGCACGGTAGGGACCGCGCCCGCGTACCGGGCGTGACAACGCGGGTACGCGCCGCGCGGGCGCGGACGGACGACCCGTCCGCGCCCGCGCGACCCGCCTCAGCCCTCGGCCCGTTCCACGACGGCCGCCCACTCGTCCAGCAGACGGTGTGCGGTGTCGGAGTTGGGACCTTCGGCCCAAAGATGGGTGACGGCCTCCGCGGTGTCGGGCAGGACCAGGGCCCAGCTCCCGTCCGGCTCGATCACCCGGACGCCGTCGGTGGTGTCGAGTTCTCGGCCGCCAGCCGCCTCCACGACGGCGCGCATCACGCTCCCCTTGACAGCCCACGGGGTGGGCACCGAACGGCGCAGCAGGTGCGCCTGGGGGATCGTGCGGTCGATCTGGCTCAGCGAGCGGCGGGTCCTGGCCACCAGCGCCAGCAGCCGCACGAAGGCGGCGATGGCGTCGGTGGTGGGGCTGAACCGCGGCACGATGAACCCGCCGCGGCCGTCGCCCGCGAAGATGACGTCGTCCTGGGCCTGGACCGCCTTGGTCAGCTCGTCGGTGGCCGTGGCCGTCCAGTGGACCTTGACCCCGTGCGAGGCGGCCACGGTCTCGGCGACGCGGGTGGTGGTGACGGGCAGGGCCACCGTCCCGGTCCCGTACTCGGCGCAGACCAGCTCCAGGACGACCAGCAGGGCCCGGTCGCTGTGCACCAGGGCGCCGTTCTCGTCCACGATGGACAGCCGTTCGGCCACGGGGTCGAAGCGCACGCCGAAGTCGGCTCCCGATCCCGAGACCAGCTCGCCCAGCCGCCCCAGGTCGCGGTTCTGCTTGGCGACGGTGTCGGTGGGCGAGGATTCGTCCAGCCGGTTGTTGACGGTGAGCACGTCCACGCCGATCCGGCCCAGCAGGGAGGGCAGGATGAGCGAGCCGCTGCCCCCGGCGCAGTCCACCACGACCTTGAGTTCGGCCTCGGCGACGCCGGAGGTGTCCACCTTGCGCAGCAGCTCGTGGGAGTAGCTCTCCACGTTGCGCGACGGGAAGGTCAGCTCGCCGATCTCGCCGGGGAAGGCCCGGCGGTACTCGGCGCGGGAGAAGACCCGGTCGAGCTTGCGCTGGGCGCCGGGCGACAGGTCGGCGCCGTCGCCGTCCAGGAACAGGATGTCGACCGACTCGGGGTCCCCCGGGGTGGTGCGCACCGTGATGCCGCCGCTGACGCCGCTCTGGGAGGTGTGGAAGCGTGCCACCGGCAGCGGCACCACCTCCAGGTCGCGCACCTCGATGGCGGCCGCGGTGAGCGCGCTGATGATCGCGCGCTTGAGCGTACGGGCGGCGCGCGAGACGTCACGCGAGGTGGTGACGATCGCGCCCTTCTTCAGGGTGGTGGCGTAGGCGTTGGCCAGGCGCACCGCCAGTTCCGGGGTGATCTCGACGTTGATCAGGCCGGACACGCCCCGGGGGCCGAACAGCGAGCGCTGCCCGCGCGACTCCCAGATGACGTTGGTGCTGACCACCGCACCGGCCTCGATGGTCTTGAACGGGTAGACCTTGACGTCGTTGTGCAGGTAGGCCTCGGACTCGACGACGCAGTCCTCGCCCACGACCGCGCCCTCCTCGATCCGGGCGGCCGCCATGACGTCGGTGTTCTTGCCGATGACGGCGCCGCGCAGGTTGGCGCCGCGGCCGATGAACACGTTGTCGTGCAGGACCGTGCGGTGGGCGAAGGCCTCCGAGCGCACGACGGTGTTGCTGCCGACCACGGTGAACTCGCGCAACTCGGCGCCCGCCTCGACCTTGGCGTAGTCGCCGATGTAGAGCGGGCCCTTGAGGACGGCCTCGGGGTGGACCTCGGCGCCCTCGCCGACCCACACCCCCGGGGAGACCTCGAAGCCGTCGATGTCCACGTCCACCTTGCCCGAGAGCACGTCGGCCTGGGCGCTGAGGTAGCTCTCGTGGGTGCCCACGTCCTCCCAGTAGCCGTCGGCGATGTAGCCGTAGAGGGGCTCGCCCTCCTCCAGCAGCTGGGGGAAGACGTCACCGGACCAGTCGACGACCTCGCCCTCGGCGACGCGTTCGAGGACCTCCGGCTCCATGATGTAGATGCCGGTGTTGACGGTGTCGGAGAAGACCTGGCCCCAGGTGGGCTTCTCCAGGAAGCGCTGGACGCGTCCCTGCTCGTCGACGATGATGATGCCGAACTCCAGCGGGTTCTCCACCCGCTTGAGGCCGATGGTGACCTTGGCGCCGCTCTCGCGGTGGAAGCGGACCATGTCGGTCAGGTCGATGTCGGTGAGGGCGTCACCGGAGATGACGATGAAGGGCTCGCCGCGCAGGTGCTCCTCGGCGTTCTTGACGCTGCCCGCCGTGCCGAGCGGCACCTCCTCGGCGACGTAGCTGAGCTTCATGCCCAGCTCCTCGCCGTCGCCGAAGTAGTTGCGGATGAGGGTGGCCAGGAACTGCACGGTGACCACGGTCTCGGTGAAGCCGTGCTTGCGCAGCAGGCGCAGCACGTGCTCCATGATGGGTTTGTTGACCACCGGCAGAAGCGGTTTGGGCTGGTTGGCCGTCATGGGGCGCAGGCGGGTTCCCTCACCGCCCGCCATCACGACGGCCTTCATCGGAGGCGTGGTGGCCTCCGGGGTGGTGTCTGCGGCCTGGCTCATCGCCGGTACCTCCGTACCGCTGGGCCGCCGGTGCGCGCCGCGTGGGGATGGTGTTCGGAGCGCACGCCGTTGCGGGCGGCGGGACATGTTCTCATGCGGAGACGACACTCCCTCTCGATCCGACAGGACTCGTGGTGAGCCGGTCCGCGTGCGGATCAGGGGCCGGTCCGTCCCTGGTCCGGGCGGATCGGTCGGTCCGCGCCCTCGGCGGCCGCGCCGGGGTCGCCGTCAGCGGTCGCCGGTGCGGCTGGACCGGGTCGGTCCTGGGCGTGACCGCGCACGGGGTCGCTGTCGCCCACGGCCCTGGGGCCGCCGGTGCGATCAGCGCCTTCGTCGCGGCGGGTCTGGGCCATCAGGCGCAGTCCCTGTACGGCGTAGAGCAGTCCGGCCCACCAGTACAGAGCAGTTCCCCAGAGCGCGAAGGCCCAACCTATAATTCTCGCCACATCTGCGGCGATCGTGGCGTAACCAGCGAGGAACAGCAGCGGGAACGAGTACAGCAGGCACAGCGTGGCGGCCTTGCCCGCGAAGTTGACCGGCAGGGGTCCGTAGCCGAAGTGGCGCAGGAGCGGCAGGGCTCCCAGGATGAGGACGTCGCGCAGCACGAGGATGCCCATGAGCCACCAGGGCACGATGCCGCGGATGACCAGGCCGAGCAGGGCGGCGAAGATGTAGAGCCGGTCCGCGAGGGGGTCGAGCACGGTTCCCAGGCGCGAGGTCTGGTTCCAGGCGCGGGCGATCTTGCCGTCGAGCCAGTCGCTCAGGCCCGCCAGGGCCAGCACGAGCAGGGCCCACCAGTCGGCCTGGGGCACCAGCACGAGCCACAGGAACAGGGGCACGCCCAACAGCCGGAGCATGCTCAGTAGGTTGGGAACCGTCCAGACGCGGTCACTGACCGCCGGGCTGACCACATCGCCCCCCGCCGTGTGTCTGCCTTCTTGCGCGGATCGCCCCATGGCGCCAACGATAACGGGCGGGAGGGTCGTTTCCCGCCATCGTGGGTCCACCGGCCCTGGTCGGAGGACGGCCGCACCCCGATCGTACCGTGTACGCTTTGCGGCCTTCCCGGACGCGGCCCCTCACCACCGTCCAACGCGGGGCGGCCCGGCGGGGTTCCCGGTCCGCTGCTCCGGTCCCGGCCCCACCGGTCCACCCGGGGTCGCGCGGTGACGGGCTCACAGCTCCAGGATGCGCTCGGCCTCCCTGCGGCCCGAGAGCAGGGCGCCGTGCACGGTGGCCGTGTGCTCGGTCTCGGTCGCCTCTCCCCCGAAGAACAGCCGTTCGCCGACCGGCTCACCCAACGCCACCCTGTCCTCGTCCCCCGACCCCACGGCGGTGAAGGAGAAGCTGCCCCGGGCGAACGGGTCGTCCATCCAGTGGGTGAGGTGGTGGCCGACGGGTTCGGGCACCTTGCGGAACAGGCCGCGCAGCGAGTCCAGCGCGTGCCCGACCACGTCGGCCTCGTCCTTCTCCTCCAGGAACCGGGCCGCATTGCCGCCGTTGCGGCAGACCAGGATCGGCGCCCCCATGACCCGCTGTCCCGCGTACCAGTGGAACCAGGTTCCCTCCTCGGTCCCCAGGTGCACCAGGACCTCGGCGTCGCCCCAGAAGACCTCCTCGAAGCGCAGGAACAGCTTCTCCAGGCGGCCGCTGCCCAGGCGCCGGACGGCTCCGGCCTTGTCCTCGGGCAGAGCCGGGTCGAAGTCGACCCCTCCGGCCTTGAGCACGCCCAGGGGCAGCGTCACCAGGACCCGGTCGGCGGTCAGGGTCTCCTCCCCGTCGGGCGTGTCCACGCGGACGCCCGCGCCGTCCCCGTCGTGGAAGACCGACCGCACCACGTGCTCCAGGCGCACGTCCAGCCCCCGGGCCAGGTGGTCGGTGACCTGGGCCATGCCGTCCGGGAAGACGACGTCGTCGCCGCTGAACTCGTGCAGGGCCGCCACCGCGGTGAAGGCGACCTCGTCGGCGTCGGCGCCGTGGTCGCCCTCCACGAGGCGGTGCACGATCTCGTTGGCGTCGCGGGCCCTGGCCCGCACCAGGTTGGCGTCGTAGAGGGCCTGCTTGATGCCCTCCTCCATCGACTCCTGAGGTGTGGCCCCGACGTTGTCCCAGTACATGTGCTCGTGCAGGAGGTTGACGTCCTCCATGTTGCGGCGGTGGCGGTCGAAGAGCAGCCTGCGGCCCTTGGGGTCGTAGGCGGTCTCGGTGGAGCGGTTGAACACGGTCGTGCGGACGCCGATCTCGCGGACCAGACGCGCGAAGGGGTTGTTCTCCTCACCGCGTATCCAGGAGGCGCCCACGTCCAGGGTGGCCGACGTGCCGTCCCACTCGCGCAGGGAGTGGACGCGCCCGCCCAGGCGGTCGCGGGCCTCCACGACGGTGACGCGCTCACCCTCCTCGGCGAGCCGGTCGGCGGCGGCCAGACCGGCGACGCCCGCGCCCACCACGATGGTGTGCCCGCGCCCGGGTGAGGCCTCGCGCCCGCGCGGCGGGGACGCCGTCTCCCGCTCCCTCTCCTCGTCCCCGCCCTCGGTGGTCTCCTCGCTGACGTCCCCCGGCTCAGTCATGTACCTCCCCCTCCGTGTGGGCGCGCGACAGCGGTGCGCACGCGTCGTCCCCGGACCGTGTGTCCGGGGACGACTCCGGCCCTGGCCGGGCCCGGCCGTGCGGCCGGGTCAGGCGTTGGCGGGCGGCTCCCCCTCGTCGTCCTCCAGCTCGACCCGCTCGCGGCGGCGCTGGCCCTGGACGTGCTCGTCGCGGGTCACGTCGCGCTTGCGGACGTGGACCTCCTCGACGGGGACCTGCTCCTTGGAGACGACCGGGCGCTCCTCGTAGAGCGTGAAGGTCTCCTCGTCCTCGCCCATCTCCCGGGGCTCGCGCACCGCGGAGGGGTCGTCCACCGGGCGGCGCTCGACCTGGAGCTCGTCGTGGTGCAGCGGGACCGTCTCGTCGAACTGCTCGGTCTCGACGTACTTGTGCATGCGGGCGTGCCCGGCCTCACGCCGCTCCACGCCGATGTCCACGCGCTCCTCCGAACGCGTCATCGAGATGTCGTCGCGCTCGTCCGCCCTCGCCCGGTCGCGGTCGCGCATACCGGCGTCGCGGTCGCGCATGGCGGCGTCGCCGGCCATGCCCCCCGCCGCTCCTCCGGCGGCGCCCCCGGCCACGTCCTCCCGGCCGGTGGTCTGCGGCCCGGGGCCGCGGCCCATCGCGGTCTCCTCACCCCGCATCGGGGGGCCGCCGTGCTGCGCGTAGTACTGGCGGACCGTCTGCTCCTCCTCGGGAGAGATGTGCCGGTCGGCGTCGATGTGCGGGGCGTCCTTGACGACGGACTTGTCGTAGGGGACCCGGATGTCCTCCTCCACGGGCTGGGAGCCCTGGAGCGGGACGAGGGTCTCGTGCCTGCCGAACAGGCCGGTGTGCACGGACACCCAGCTCGGCTGGTCGGTGTTGTCGTCGAGGTAGACCTGGTTGATCTTGCCGACGTTGTGGCCCTCCCGATCGAGGACGTGGTGCCCGATCAGGTCTGCGGGTGTGCGATCGCGTGCCACGATGTCCCCCTAGTGGTTCGCGTGGTCGAGGGGCGGGTGCCCCAACGCTGTCCGCCCACCCCCTACCCGCCGTGAGCCGCGCGGACTAACGGCTCACCCAAGCCGCTACCGAGTCCGGGGCGAGTGTTGGCGCTCCCTTTGCCCCGGGCGGCCGCGCGTTGACGGAGTCGGGAGGCTCGGCCCCTCGGGTCAAGCCTCCTTGGTGTCGGCGGTGGCCTCGGCTGGGGCCGTCGCGGAGGGACGGGACGCGGAGGGGGCGTCCGGGTCGCGGAGGTCGGGCAGGGGACCGGCCAGGTAGGCCTCCAGGAGGGGCCGCGAGGGGAGCCGGTCCGCCAGCGCCCAGGCGAGCATGCGGTGCAGGCCGTCCAGGTGGGTCACCGCGTCCGTGCGTTCGAACCGCTCGTAGAAGGGGTGGTCGAGGGCGCGCGAACTCAGGAACAGCGGCGCGTGGGCCGCGCCTGTGTGCCAGTCCAGCTTGCCCCAGCACACCGGGTTGCTGGCGGGGTACTCCCGGCGCCAGTCGGTGAGCGTGCCCAGGGTCTCGGCGACAGTCGCCCCGGCCGGGGGGACGAGTTCGCGCTCCCCGTACTCACCCGTGTGCCAGGGCAGGAGCACGGACAGGACGTCCTCGCGGTCCAGGGCGACCCGGTGCCACGTCCCGCCGAGCTGGCGGGTGGCCAGGGTCAGAGCGCTCTCGGCGTACGTGTTGGTGGCACGGGAGACCTCGTCCTCCAACGGGTGGGTGGCGCGGAAGCGCCGGAGGACGGTGTCGGGGGTGACGGGTTCGAGGATCTGCACGGGTTCGGTCCTCAGGTCGGTCCGCCGGGTGGCGGGCGGTCACGGGGGCGACGGTCGTGGAGGTTGAGCGGTCGCGGAGGTTGGGCGGTCATGGGGGGCGGCGGTCACGGGGGTCCAGGAACCACGGCGGCGACGGCGGTCCTGCGACGCGGGGGCCTCCGCGGCCCGTGATCGCGGCGGTTACCGCTGCCCGAAGGATAGACGGCCACAGCGCGTCGGGAAAGGGAACGCGCACTCCGCCACCACCCTTCGCATACGCCTCGACACGCAGGGATAGGATACGGGGGTCCCACCGCTCCCGACGTCGCCCCGAGGTCCTCGTCCATGCGCACCGCAGTCACCCTCGCCGCCGCCGTCGCGGCCCTGCTCCTGGCCTCCCCCACCGCCGCCGCGTCCGCCCCGCCGAACGGCCTGGATGCGGTCGTGCTCCTGTCCGCCGACCGGCTCGACACCGCTCCGCTGGTGGCCGCGGCCAAGTGGCACACCGGCGACCCCGTCGAGGCCCCCGAGCGCGAGGCGCGGGTCCTGGCCGCCGCCGAGCGGCGGGCCTCCGAACTCGGCGCGGACCCGGCGTCCGCCGTCGCGGTCACGCGCGACCAGATGGAGGCCAACAAGGTGGTCCAGCGCGGCCTGCACGCCCAGTGGTACGCACAGGCCGACCGGCGGCCCGAGCACGCGCCGGACCTGGCCGGGGTGCGCGCCGAACTGGACCGGATCACCCCCGCGCTGGTGGAGGCGCTGGCCGCCGCCGAGGAGGAGCGCACCGCCCCCGGCTGCGCGGCGCGGCTCGCGCGGAACACGGACGAGGCCGCGGCCGCGCGCGGACTCGACCGGTTGGCCTCGGCCGCCCTGGCCGGCTCGCTGGAGTCGGTCTGCGTCTGAGCCGGTGACCCGGGACCGCGCACGGGGGGCACGGGCGGGGCCGGACACCTCCGGGGCGGGCGGTGCCGGGCCCCAGGGTGCGGCGGCGTCAGCGGACGGTCCGGAGGTTGGAAGGCGTGGGACGGACGGCGCGAGCAGACGGCCCGGACGCCGGGAGACATGGGGCGGGCGGGTCACCGCTCCGAGCGGAGCGGCGCCGTCGAGGGCTTCTCTCGGCCGACCCCTCGTCCTGGGGGCTGGGGGTTCGTGGGCGGAGACGCCGTACCGGCGGACCGGCCGCCGCGTTCCGCGGCCCGGGGGGAGGATCTGTCGGGAGCGTCCGCTAGAACGGGAACCCCTGCCCCCGGCACCAGTGTTCCCGACAGGAGAGGCCGCCATGAGTCACAGCCCCGGACGCCCCGAGGACCTGCCCCGCCCGGAGGTGCTGTGGACCCGCGCCGGGGCGCTGGCCGCGCTGATGGCGGGGGTGGAGGACGACCTCGGGATCCTCTCCCTGGAGGACGGGGTACTGCGCTACCACGACGGCGGCAGCAGCGACTGGTACCTGGCCTGGTGCGGCGGTGACGGCCGGGCCGTGATCGTCGGCTACGACCGCGACACCAGCGACAGCACGGACAACGGCAAGCGCCCCGTCGACCTGTTCGCCGAGGCGCCCGCCTGGCTGCCCTGGGAGTGGATCGCGGCCCACGAGGCGCGCACGAACGTCGGGTTCGCCTACTGGTGGGACGGGCGGGCGTGGGCGCGCGGCCCCTACCCCGACGACTGGGAGGGCGACGGGCTGCGCCTGGACCGGTACGCGTCGGTGGAGGCGGCCGTGGACGCGATCGTCGGACTGCTCTTCGAGGGGTTCGCTCCCGAGGACGAGCACGGGGAGGCGCTGCTTCCGGAGCCGGGCGCCGCCCTCATGCGGCGCGCGCGGGAGGGCACGGTGGACGCGGACTCGCTCGCGGCGGTGCTGAGCGTCCTCGACACCCAGTACACGGACGAGGACGACGAATACGAGGCCCCCGGGTGGGACGCCGGGGCCGCACTGGCGGCGGCCGAGCGGCTCGGACTGACCCCGGGGTCGCGCCGCCCCTTCCTCCCCCTCGGCGAGGCCGTGCCCGAACGCCCCGCGCGCCCGGTCATCAGTGAGAGGACGCGGTCGCTGCTGCTGTGGGACGCGCTCCGCCGGGAGCCGGAACGGGACCGGCCCCCGGTCCCCGAGACCGGCGAGCTTCTCCGGGTCCTGGAGCGGGTACGCGCGCTGAGCCTGGCCGAGGGCGGCGAGGCCGTCGTGGAGTACACCTTCGCGGGGAACGGAGGGTCCTCGACGCGTCCGGCGAGGAGTTCAAGGACTACGACACGGACCTGATGGACCGCCTCGACGCCCTGCGCGCGGCCGAGGACGTCCGGGGGCGCGGCCGGTGGCTGTACCTGCGGCTGGCCGTGTCGGAGGAGGGGTACGACGCCCGGCGCCGCTACGACCGCTGGCCGGAGGATGCTCACGAACACCTCGTCGGCTACCTGCCGGAGACGGCGTACCGGCTGAACGGGGAGGGCGCCCTGCGGGCTCCGGAGTGGCGGCCCGCGTGGGCGGAACTGGTGGAGGACGAGACCCTCGTGCGTCCGCCCGCCCCGGCGCCGTCCGAACGGCCGAGCCGCCCGGTGGCCGTCCTGGACGAGGAGGGGCAGCGTGAGCTGCTGGGGAGGATCGCGGGGTTCCTGCCGCGGCCGGAGGGCTGGCGGGAGGCCGTGCTGGACGCCCGGTTCCTGGTGGGCTACGAACGGCTGCGGGTGAGCGTGGTCCTGGAGGACGGGACCGTGCGCGAGGGGCGCGGACACTACCGGCTCCCCGACCTGGTGCGGAATCTGCGGGCGGGCATGTACCGCCCGGGCCGGGGCGCCTGGTTCGGCCTCCGGTACACCGTGGGCCCGGACGGAAGCCGGGTGGAGGCCGACCACGACTCCGAGCCCGCCTTCGACATGGCCCCGCTGGACTTCGACTACGCCCTGGACCAGGCGTACTACCCGCGTTCGAGGGAGCACGTCCCCGCCTGGCTGGCGGAGCGCCTGGCCGCCGCGCGCGGCTGAGTGCCGGGCGGGGCCGGGCGCTCCGGGGCGGGCGACGCCGGGGCCCCAGGGGGTCGGGCCCCGGCGTCACGCGTGGTCAGGGCGCGTTCCGGCCGTGGTCGGGGTGTGGTCGGGGTGTGGTCAGCAGGTCTGGTCGCTGCTGCTTTGGAAGGTGACGTTGCGGACGGTCAGGTTCACCGAGCACGGGTTCTCGACCAGCGAGGTGTTGGCCAGCGTCAGGTTCTGGAACGTGACGTTCGAGGTGTTGGCGAACTCCGAGCGTGCCGCGATCCGGACGCTGCCCGGACCGGCGATCGTACCCCCGGAGAAGGTGACGTTGTGGCAGTTCTCGACCAGCACCGCGTTGTTGCCGGTCTGGGCGATGTCCACGCGGTCGATGACCGCGCCGCCGCTCTCGGAGACGCAGAAGACCCCCCGGCCGCCGCCGCGGGCCCGGACCTCGCCGACCCGGATGTTGGTCGGGTAGTCGCTGCCGATCCGCCCGTTGCGGTTGGCCATGCGGAAGGCCGCGTAACCGGTCCCGGCTCCGGCGCCCTCGGCGTCGACCCGGTCGATCACGGCGTTGACGGTGTTGTTGAGCAGCAGGCCCGAGGCGCCGACGTTCCTGGCGGTGACCGTGCCGATGTCCAGGCCGTCCACGCTGTAGGTCTCCACGCCGTGGTCGCTGGCTCCGGAGACGTGGACGTCGTCGATGGTGATGTCGCGCGTGGTGCGGTCGGCGTCGCTGCCCCGGCTGTCGATGCGCATGCCCATGCCGCTGGACAGGCGCAGGTCGATCTGACCGAAGTGCACGTTCTGCGAGCCGCGCACGAAGACGCCGAAGTACGGCGAGCCGGTCACGGACAGATGGGGGACGGAGACGTTCTGGGCGCTGCGGATCCGGACGGCGGCGTGGTCGGCGCCCACCGATCCGGACACGTGGATGGTGCCGCAGACCTCCAGCGAGGTGTGGCTGGGCAGGTCGAGCGAGGTGTTGGCGGGCATGGAACCGGAGCCGCGCACCACCACGCTCTGCTGGGAGGTGCGGCCGGAGTCGAGGCTGCCGACGGCCGCGCGCATGGCGGCGAGCATGTCGCCGCCGGTGTAGACGGTGCTGCCGCCGTTGCGGGCGGTCCAGGTGGAGCCGTTCTGCACCGCTTCGGCGTGGTGGGAGCCGCTGCCGCAGTCGCCGTCTCCCCCACCGCCGGTGTCGTCCACGCGGACCAGGTCCCAGACCTGGTTGGCGCCGCCGAGGGAGTCGTACTGCGACAGGCGGTCGCCCGGGGTGGTGCTCCACTCCCAGACCTCCAGGGCCTTGCCGCTGAGGCGGTTGATCAGCTGGACGCCGCCGCCGGTGTCCACGGGGCGCCACTGCTGGTTGGCGTTGCCGAGGTCGGTGAACTGGCGGATCTCGGCGCCGTTGGCGGTGGAGTGCTCCCAGACGTCGACGGCCTTACCGCTGTGGCGGTTGACCAGGCGGTAGTAGCCGTCGCCGGAGGGGACGAAGCGGAACTGCTGCCAGGGGCGGTCGGTGCGCTCCCACTGGATGATCCGCGCGCCGTCCTGGGTTCCGGCGCTCTCGACGTCGGCGACCAGGCCGCTGTGCTGGTTGCGCAGGACGTAGTAGGCGCCGGTGTCGATGTCGGCGGCCCGGGCGGGGGTGGTGGCGGCGGCGGAGAGGCCGCTCGCGCAGAGGACGACGGCCAGGGCGGAGTACAGGAGCCGCCGCAGACGTGATCCGGGCGAGAGGGGTCCGCGCGAGGGCGGGGAGGACGGCGGCGCGGTCCGGGGCGCGCCGGGGGGAACCGGGGGGTCGATGGGCACTGCTGCTCCTCTGTGCGAACTCCGGACGGCGGTGTCCGGAAGGAGTGGGGGGTGGGGAGCGCTCCCATTGCACCGGAAGCTAACACGAAAAACGTTTTTACGGTAGCCGTGCGACTACGGTCGGGAAGGGACCGGGTTCCGGAGGGCGGAGGGGCGGGGAACCCGCGCGGTCTTCTGCGCGCACCAGACGACCTGTACTGAAACGAGGTCTGGGAGAAGCCGTGCATCACGAAGCCCCGGAAGCGGGAGCGCTGCCGGGGCTCGACGCTGCGGGGATCCGGGAGGGGCGGAGCGTCTGGAGGTGACGGGGGTGGTGTCTGCCGCCTTCAGCGAGGAGACGAAGGGGTGCCACTCGGCGGAGCCGAAGGCCAGGTGCCCGGCTCCGTCGCCCGCCCGGACTCCGGACGCGGTTCCAGCCCTCCAGTTCCCGAGCGCACCCCGGAACCCGGCCCTGAAAGCAGGCTCGCGGCGCTGCGCCACCACAGCTGGACGGTCTGGTCCGGCCAGCACACCCACCAGTACTGGGCCGCGCACACCGGTCGCATGCGGCTGGTCCGCGCCGACACCCCGGAGGAGCTGATCCGCTCGGTCGCCGCCGTCACGACAGCACCGGGCATCTCCCCTTCCGTGGGCTCCACCGGAATCCCCGACCCTCAGCGGTGCCGCGACCGGCAGGCTTTCTTCCGCAACGGGCAGGAACCACCATGGAGAGAACAGGCTGACGTGATGGAGTGGAAACCGTGAACGAGGACGAGAGCAACGAACCAGCCGTCTCCGAGGAAGAGATTCAAGCCCTGCTCCACGCACTCGCCGCCGCAGATATCAAGCGGCTCGTGCGCGCGTCTCGTGAGGGCGACGGGGACGAAGTGGAGCAGATACGGAGAAGGTACGTGGGCGGGTAGGCCGAAGATGGCCACAAGCCCTACGGGGCAGGGCTTCCGTGTTAGCTTCGAGGCCCGAGGAACGTTCCTGAGAGGTCCGGACGGAGAGCCATGGAACTGGAACTGCTCGCCAAGGACGACAAGTCAGCCGACAGGGGCTGCCCCTCCGTCTACATCAGCGACACGGGTGACTTCGTCGTCCAGGGTGCTGGCCTCGACGACGCCGACTTCGCGAAGCTGGCCAACCCCCTGCCCGGCGAGACCGCGGTCCGCATCTCCCCCGAGATCGTCCTCGCCGCCGTCGAGCGTTACCAGCGGAGGGGGGCGTGACCCCTGAGGACGGTGGGTCCCGGCCCGTCAGCGAGGAGGAGTTCGACCGCTTCTTCGAGGACTGCCGCTACACGGCCTTCCGGTTGGAGACCCTCCAGGTCTACGACGTCGGCTACGAACAAGAAGCTTTTCGTCGCTTCCTGGACGACGGAGCAGTCATCACCACCAAATCCGACGGTGACTGGGCCCGCATCGTCGGCAGCGGGCGACGGTTCCGCCGTGTCCACGTCGTCGTCGAACCTCTGACGGACTACCTGCGGTTCGAGTGTGCATGGGGCTACCGCTCCAACGTCAAGGCGGGCGAGGACGTCAACATCCTGCCCGTGCGCGAGGATTCCTGGCCCGAGGGCGTCCCCCGGTCCGACTACTGGCTGTTCGACTCCGAGCGGCTGGTGAGGATGAACTACACGCCCGACGGCACCATGCTCGCCCCCGAACTGGTAACCGATCCCGAGCAGATCGTGCGGGCCAACGCGGTACGTGACCTGGCCCTGCACCTGTCCATCCCTTTCTCCGAGTACGAGAAGCGTTTCGACGCTGACATGCGATCCCTGTGACAGACACCGAAAACCACCGGACCACCAATGCCGTGTACGGCAGCCCTTCGGCAATGGTGCAGGCGGGTGTCGTGCACGGCGACGTCCACATCGTCTCCGGGCCCGCCAGGTCCGCCGCCGTGCCGCGCCAGCTACCGCTGGCGGTCACCGGCTTCGTGGACCGCTCAGCTCACCTGCGACAGCTGGACGCGCTGGCAGCCGAGGCGCAGACGGGTGTCCCGGTCGCGGTGCTGGCCGGACCTCCGGGCGTTGGCAAAACCGCTCTGGCCATTCACTGGGCACACCGGACGCGAGACATCTTCCCCGACGGAGCTCTGTACGCCAGTGTGCACGGGCACGCTCCCGGCCCGCGTGCCGAGGCCTCACAAGCACTCGACGCGATCCTGCGGGCCCTCGGTGTTCCTCCTGAGCGCATCCCCCTGGATCTGGATGGCCGCTCGGCCCTCTACCGCTCCGAGGTCGATGGCAAGCGTCTCCTGGTCGTCATCGACGACGTGCTCAACCCAGGACAGGTCCGTCCCCTGCTGCCCGCCTCGCCCGGCTGCATGGTCGTGGTGACCAGCCGGAACGCGCTGCCCGGTCTTGTGGCACGCGACGGGGCCCGGCGCCTGACCCTGGACGTTCTGCCGGTGGCTGACTCAGTGGCCCTGCTACGGAGTACGGTCGGTCCCCGCGTGGACTCCGAGCCGCGTGCGGCCCACGAACTGGCCGAGCACTGCGCCCGCCTCCCGCTGGCCCTGCGTGTGGCGGCCGAGCGGCTGCTCGACCGGCCGGACGCGGCGCTGAGCGACCTCGTACGCGAACTGGCCGCCGAGGATTCACGTCTGGACGCCCTCGCCGAGGAGGACGAGTTGAGTGACCTGCGCGCCGTGATGACGGCTTCCTATCGGGCCCTGGACGACGGCACCGCCCGTTTCTTCCGGCGTCTGGGCCTGCACCCGGGACCGGAGTTCTCCTGCGGGGCCGCCGCCGCGCTCACCGGCAACCCGCAGGCGGAGGCCCGAAGGCTCCTGGATCGCCTGAACCGCGCGAACCTCGTGGAGCGCCCGCGCGAGGAGCGCTACCGGCTGCACGACCTGGTTCGTCTGTACGCGGTCGAGCGGGTCCGCGCCGAGGAGGGACCGGAGGCGGCGGGCGAGGCCGTCGGACGGGTGGCCCGGTGGTACACGCACGCCGCCGCCCGGGCCCAACGCGTGGAACACCCCAACTTCCCCGTCGTACCGGGCGACGGGCAGCCCGAAGAAATGCCCGAGTTCGGCTCCGTCCAGGACGCGCTGAACTGGTTCGAGACCGAACGCGCGAACCTCGTGGCCGTGGTGCGAGCCGCCCTGGACCACGGCCACCACGACACCTCCTGGCGGCTGCCAGCGAGCGTGTACGGGCTGTTCGAGCTGCACCGGCACTGGCACGAGTGGCGCGACCTGCACGCGGTCGGCCTCCAGGCGGCCGAGAACGGGGGCAACGCCTTCGGACTCGCGCGCAACCACCTGGGCATGGGCGACGCCCAGTGGCTGCTGGACGATCTCGACGCGGCCGTGCGGCACTACGAGTCCGCCCTGGAGGCCAACCGGGAGGCCGGGAACCCGTGGGTGGAGGGGTTCGCGCTGCGTCAACTGGGAGTGGTGGCCTGGCAGCGCGGCGAGCGCGACGGAACCGCTGTCGAACAGGTCAAGCGGGCCATCGCGGTCTTCCGTGAGTCGGGCGAGCGGCGCGGGGCGGCGATGGGGCTGCTGAGCCTGGCCGACTTCGGGGTGGACCTCGGCCGTTGGGACGAGGCCCTCGACCACAGCCGTGCGGCGATCGAGGCCTTCGAGGCCGTCAATGCCGACTGGAGCGTGGCCTGGGCGCGCTGCACGCTGGGCCGGAGCCTCACCGGATCGGGCCGGGCCGGGGAAGCCGTGACCGAGTACCGGCAGGCCCTGCGCGTCTTCGAGGAGCGCGACGACCGGGACAGCCGAGCGGTCGCCCTGCTGGGTCTGGGCGATGCCCGCGCCGAACTGGGCGACGCCACCGCGGCCCGGGAGGCGTGGAACGCGGCCCTGGAGTACCTGCGCGACCACGACGACCCGCGCGCGGACGAGGTGGAGGCACGCCTGGGCCGCCTGGCCGCCGACGGCTGAGGACCACGCGCGGGGAGGCCACGCCGATGCCCGGCAGGGCGGTCCGGTCCGGGGCGGACGTCTCCGTCCGGGGCCGGGCCGCCGGGTCAGCGCTCCACGTGGGCCGCGAGGTTGGCCAGGGACGAGGCCAGGGCCTCCTCATGGACGGCGTGGTCGATGCCCCGGGGCACGTCGGCGGCCTCGACGGTGACCAGGGTGCCCTCCGGGTCCGCGGTGAGTGTCCAGGTCATCGTCATCGTCCCGGCGAAGTCGGGGTCCGGGGACTCGAAGTCGATCCGCTGCACGACCCGCTCCCCGGGCACCAGCTCGGCGAAGGCGACCTCGGTGACGTCCTCCGTCGCCGAGGTCTTGCCGTGCCCCGCCCCCGGGTCGAGGTAGGTCAGCACCATGCGGAACCCGCCCCCGGGCCACGGCTCGAAGCGGTCGATCCGGCCGGTCATGCCCTCCGGCGGCAGCCAGGCCGCGAGGGCGTCCGGTTCGGTCATCGCCGCGTAGACCGCCGCCGCGGAGGCGCGGACGGTCCTGCTCCCCCGGTCGGTACGCGGTGATCTCGATGCCATGGTCGCCCTCCTCGAACACTGCTGTGCGTGTACGCGGGCAACCTAGCCGACACCGCCGACAGACCGGGCGCGCCCCGCGCGGTCACACCGTGCCCGGCATCCGACGCTTGGGGCGCGCCGGTGGCGGCCGCCCACCGGAGCCCCCCGCCTCCGGCCCCGCTCCCGGTCCCGCCGGGGGGTGCGGACCGGGCACCGGGCGCGGCGGCTCATCCCAGGCGCGACCGGCCGACCGGCGGGTGTCAGAGGGGGCGGCGGCCCTGGACCGAGTAGATCGCGCAGGAGCTGGCCCGGAAGGACGGGTCCGCCAGGAGCGCGCGCACCTCGGCGAGCCGCTCGTCGGTCATCCCCTCGTCCACGAAGGCGTCGCGCAGGTGGCGGGTGTGGTGCGCGATCAGGTGCACGCCGGGGGAGTCGGCGTTCCACAGCTCCAGCCGGGGCCGGGGGTCGATGTCCACCAGACCCGCGCTGCGCATCGCCTCGGCGGCGTTGCGCCCCCAGGCCGGGTCGGCTCCGGCGCGGATCATCAGCCTGGTCTTGGCCTCCTGGAACTCCTCGTAGAGCTTCTGGGACTCGGCGTCGGGCATGAGGAGCGCTGGGCCGTAGGTGATGTCGAACTCGTCGAGCTGGAGCACGCCGCCGGGCTTGAGCGCGCGCACCAGGCGGTCCAGGACCGCGATCCGCTCCGGGATGTGCAGCAGCACCAGCCGGGAGTGGATGAGGTCGAAGGCGGCCTCGGGCAGCGGGTCGTGGACCACGTCGTGGCGGACGACCTCCAGGCCCTCGGCGGCGGGGATGCGTTCGGGCTTGATGTCGGTGGCCAGCACGCTCCCGCCCGGGGCGACCCGGTCGGCCAGCCAGAGCGCGACGCTGCCGCCCCCGGCGCCCACCTCCAGGCAGTGCCACCCCGGCCCGACACCGGTCTGCTCCAGGCGTTCGGTGGTCATGGGGTCGTAGGCGGCGGCCAGGAAGCGGTGCTGGTCGAAGGCGTGCTCGCTGTGGTTGTCGAAGACGTAGCGCTGGTCCTCGGCGGAGTCGGTCACGGGTGTCTCCTTCGGCGTCGGTCGGGTCGTCGGGGCCGGGCGGGTCAGTCGGGTCAGTCGGGGCGTCAGGGCCGGTCGGGTCCCCCCGATCGGTCGGACCGTCGGGGCCGGTCCGTCCGGTCGGGCTACGGGGCCCGACGGGGTCGGACCGCCGTCCGCCGCCGCCCGGCTCGGCGGACGGTGCGCGCCGACGGCCTCGGCGGCGACGCGGGTGAGGGTGGCCGTGCACACCTTCCCGGTCGGGCCGAGCGGCAGTTCGGGCAGCACGACCACGTGTTCGGGCAGCGAGCGGACGTCCAGGCCGCGTTCGTCGCGCAGGAAGGCGATGAGCTCGCCCGGGGAGGGTGCGGCGGCCCCCTCGGCGGGGGACACGCAGGCGCACATGCGCTCGCCCAGGTCGGGGTCGGGGACGGGCACGCAGTGGGCCTCCGCGAGGGCGGGGTGGGCGCCGAGTTCGCGCTCCACCTCGGCCGGGAAGATGTTGACGCCGCCCCGGATCACGGTCCGGCGCAGGCGGTCCACCACCCGCAGCGCGCCGTCGGGGTCCAGGCGGCCCAGGTCGCCGGTGCGCACCCACCCGCCCGGGGCCCGCCGCTCGGCGTCCAGTTCGGGCGCGGCGACGCGGCACAGCGGTGTCATCGGGCCCAGGGCCCAGATCTCTCCGGTCTCCCCCCGCGGAACCGGGCGTCCCCGCGGGTCGCGGATGCTCACCTCGGCCACGTCGGGGGCGGGATGCCCGGCCAGGCCCGGCTCCCACGCCTTGGGGCGGCGGGCGGTGTGGCAGTTGACCCCGTCGGTGGAACCGTAGACGTTGATCACGGGCCTCCCGAAGCGGGCGGCGCAGGCGTCGCGGACCTCCCGGTGCAGCGGGGCGCCGCTGGCCACCACCGCGCGCAGGGACGAGGTGTCGGCCCGCTCGGGCAGCGCGGCGATCCGCCGCAGCATGGTGGGCACGCCTATCAGGTGGGTGGGGCGGTGCCGCTCGATCGCGCGCAGCGCGGCGGCCGGGTCGAAGCGGGGCAGGACCACCAGGGTCGCGCCGAGCCCGGCCAGGGTCACCGGCACCCCGCAGGAGCCGAAGGAGGAGGCCAGCGACACCAGGACCAGGTTGCGCATGGGGCCGGGTCCGGTGTGCAGCGCCGCCACGTAGTTGGCCCGGCCGCCCGCCATGGCGTTGTGGCTGTAGGCGACCATGCCGGGTTCGCCCTCCGAGCCGGAGGAGACCAGGACACGGGCCGGGGACTCGGGGTCGGGCCGGGCGGGACGCCAGTCCCGGACCGTCCCGGCGTCGGGCCGGTCCAGGCTGCGCGTCCCGGGCCGGGCCGGACCGAACGCCCACGTCCGGCGCAGGGTCGGCGGCGGGTCCGCGCGGCGGATCCGTTCGGCCCGCTCCGGGGTGGTGACGAGGTCCGCGGCACGGGAGCGGGCCAGCAGACTGCGCACGTCGGCCGGGGAGCGGCCGTCGGGGACGGGCAGCGCGACCGCGCCGACGGCGGCGACGGCGAGTTCGGCCACGACGGCCTCGCGCCCGTTGGGCAGCAGGACGCCGACGACGTCGCGCTCCCCCGTCCCCCCGGCGGCCAGCGCGGCGGCGGCGCGGCGCACGGCGGCGTCCAGCCCGGCGTAGTCGAGTGTGCCGCGGTCGTCGATGACGGCGTCGCGTCCGGGGTGGGCGAGCGCGTGCTCGTGGAAGAGGGAGTACAGGTCCCGGCCCGGGCACCAGCCGCGCGCGGTCCACCGCGCGCGCAGGGCGGCCGGGACCAGGTCGCGCAGTTCCAGGCCGTGGGACGAGGTCCAGGTCATCGGTTCTCCGCAGGCGTGTGAGTGGCCACGGCGCCGCCCGAAGACGTTGACGGTGTGGCGTGTGGGATCTCTTGGCCGGTGAACCCGCCGCTGGTGCCGCCGGTGCCACGGCGGGCGCCGACGGTGACACCGTAGGCAGGATCGTTCCGGACGGGCGCGCCCCGGCGTGCGGCAGCGTCACGTAGCCGCGTCTCGGCGCTCGGGGCGTCGGCGGCGGGTGCGAAACTCCACGGGGCCCGGACGCAGGACGCGCCGCCGACCGTGTCGAAGGCCGCCGCGAACGCCGGTGCGGCGGCCATCGCCGCCAGGTCCTCCACGAGGACGGGGCCGCTCCGTTCCCTGGGCGCGGTGCCGTCTCGTGGTCCGTTCCCGGTGCGGTCCCACCGCTCGGACACAGCGTCGTTCCGCTCGCCGGACTCGGTACCGCCCCGCCGCCCGGGCTCAGGGGCACCCCGTTCCCCGGGAACGGGGCCGCTCCGCTCCCCCTCTTCGGTCGCGGTGCCGCGTCCGGCGCGGCGCAGCAGCCGGGCCGCGTCCGACAGGGCGGTCCGGGCGCGGACCCCGGCGCCGGTGCGGGCGCGCAGCAGCAGCGCGGCCACCGCCCCTTCGGCAGCGAGGATTCCGCCGAGCACGTCGGTGAGGGTGAGCAGGGACGGCGCGGGCTCCTGCCCGGGTCCGGCCAGGAGGTCGGCCACCCCGCCGTGCGCCTGGACCAGGTAGTCGGTGGCCAGCACGCCGGGTCCGGGGGCCCGGCCGCCCCACCCGTCGGCGTGCACGTGGACCAGGCCGGGGGCGGGGTCGGCGAGGTCGTCGGGGCCCAGGCCGAACCCCTCGGCACGGCCGGGCGGCCAGTTGTAGAGCAGGACGTCGGCCGTGGCGGCCAGGTCGCGGGCGGTCCGGCGCCCGGCTTCGGTCTTGAGGTCGGCCTCGACCGCGCCCTTGCCCCGGTTCAGGGCCAGGAACCGGGCGGAGCGGTCACCCGCCATCGGCGCCACCCCGCGCATGGGGTCGCCGCCCGGGGGCTCGATCCGCACGACCTCGGCGCCGAGCATGGCGAGCAGCAGCCCGGCGAGCGGACCCTGCACGCGGTTGGTGGCCTCCACCACCCGCAGTCCGGCCAGGGGCGCGGCGGCGTCGGGGCCGAGCGGTGCCAGCGGGGCGGCCGGGGCACCGGTGGCGTCCCGCGCGCGCAACCGCCACTCCGAGGCCGGGTCGGGCTCCTCGGCCTTCCGGGCGTCGCGGATGAGGGCCAGGCTCATGCCCGTGTCGCGGGCGGCCAGGCGGACCCGGGCGAGGTCCACGGCCGCGATCGCGGCGGGGAGTTCGGGCGGCAGCGGGCACACCGCGGTGGCGAAGCGGCGCTGGAAGGGCGGCCACCCGGCGGCGATCGCGGACGGGGCGGCGCCCAGGTCGGTCCAGAACCGCAGCCAGACCTCGGCGTCCAGGGTCTCGATCTCGAAGCGCGCTCCGTCAACGGAGCGGAACGGCGGGGCGGTTCCGGCACTGGGCATCACTTCTGCCCCACCGGACACAGACGCACCACGACCGTCATCGGTATCCGCGCCGGGCGCGGACGAGCCCGTGCCAGCCTCGGAAGCGTTCCGACCGGTGTCGGCCTCACCGGTCACCGGCGCTCCGGCACCGGGCGACGCTCCCGCCCCACTGGTCACCGGCACTTCAGCACTGTGCGTCACTCCAGGCACACCAGATATGGGCGCACCACGGCCACCACTGGAGCTGGGCATCACTTCTGCCCCACCGGTCACCGGCGCTCCGGTACCGGACGTCACTCCTGTCCCACCGGAAAGAGTCGGGCCCGCCGAAGCTCTCTGGCCGGGGGCCGTGGCCGCGGCGACGTAGGGCCCCGCCGCGAGCAGGGCGGCCTGGGCCGCGGAGACCGACGCCGACAGCGCCGGCCCGCCGCGCGCCAGGGCCAGCGCGCAGGCCGCCACCGCCTGCGCGGCCAGCACCCCCGCGCACACCGACGCGTAGTCCACGCCCAGGAACCGGGGCGCTCCGCGGGCCCGGCCGTGCAGGTGCGCCAGCCCGCAGGCGGCCTGGACGTCGCGCTCCCCCGCCAGGGGCGCGACGACCGGCCCGGACCAGCCGATGGCGCAGCCGACCGGTACCGGCAGCACCCGGGTTCCCCCTCCGCCGGATCCGTCCCCGCCCGGGCCCGCGTCGGAACCGCTCCCGGCCGGACCCCACTCACCGGGGACGGCCACCAGGCCGATCCACCCGGCCGGTGCCTGCGGGGGCAGGGGCCCCTCGACCCGGGAGACCGCGCAGCCGAGCGCCTCCAGGCGCGCCGCAGCGATCCGCAGCGCGACCGAGTCGCCCACCGCCCGCGCGGCGGCCCCGGCCAGCGGGAGCACGGCCGCGCCCACCTGTGCGGCGGTCACGTCCACTTCCCCGTTCCGCAGGTGTCGGGGCGCAGGCCCAGCTGGTCGCGCAGCACGGAGCGGCGGACCTTGCCGGTACCGGTACGCGGCAGCTCGTCCCAGGTCAGCACCACCGGGTCGGCGAGTTCGGGCAGGTCGGCGACGGCGCCGCGCCAGGCCACGGTGTCCAGACCCCCGCTCTCGGTGGCCACCACCGGCACCGGGGGCCCGTCCGGAACGCTCAGGACGACGCACTCCAGCACCTCGGGCAGGCGGTCGTCCACGACGTCCTCCACCTCCAGGCAGCCGCCCTCGCGCAGGGCGTCCACCTCGCGGTCCACCAACCGCAGCGCACCGGTGCGGCTGAGGACGCCGATGTCGCCGGTGTTCCACCACGCGCCCACCAGCTTGGACCGCCACCGGCCCTCCTCGCCGACGTAGCCCAGGCACAGGGCCTCGGTGCGGCAGAAGACCAGACCGGGCGTACCGGCCGGGACGGGGCGCATGGTGCGCGGATCGACCGTGCGCAGCTTGGTGCGGGTGGGGATGGGACGGCCCAGGTGGCGGGTGGTCGGGTGGCGCTCGTTCGCCGCGGCCAGTGCCCGCCGGGTGAGGAACCGGAAGGTCAGCGGCCCGGTCTCGCTCTGGCCCCAGCCCTGCATCCACACCGGGCGACGGTGGCCGGTGGCGCCCAGGAAGGCGCGCACGGTCGGCGGGTGCACGGCGTCGAAGGTGCTGACGTAGAGACGCACCCGGTCGAACGGGGCGTCCCGCCGCTCCGCCTGGTTCTGCCAGCGCGCGAAGACCGCGGGCGCGGCCTCCAGGGTGGTGGGCCGGTGCCGCTCCAGCAGCGGCCCGGCCTCGGCCCAGGAGGCGCCGGTGACGACGGACAGCGCGGCCGGGGACAGCCACAGCACGCTGGCGGTCCAGGCGAGCGCGCGCCCGTGCGCGAAGGAGTACGCGCCCGTCACCGTGTCGTCGCGGCGGCTGCTCAGCACGGGCCAGCGGTGCGCCTCGAACCCGGCCAGGCGGCGCATGATCGTGCGGGTGGAGTGCGGGACCAGCTTGGGCACGCCCGTGGTGCCGGAGGTGTGCATGATCGCCAGGGGGGCGTCCAGGTGCGGCCTGCGCGGCGGCGGGGCGTCGGTGCCGCGCACGTCGTCCAGGTGCAGGACGCTCCCTGCCGGGCCCCCTCCCCCGACGGGAACCCCGTCCCCGACCGGCATTCCGTTTCCGCCCGGACCCGTGGCCCCCGCCGGGCCGTCGACGACCAGGGTGCGGGTCGCGTGCACGGCGGGGTCGGCCCCCGCCTCCCGGGACGCCGCGAGCAGGGCGGCGTCAGTGACCAGCAGCGCCGGGTCCAGCCGCTTGAGCAGGACCTCCAGCGCGTCCGGTTCCAGGTGTGCCGACAGCGAGGCGGGCACCGCGCCCAGTCGGGCGGCGGCGCAGTTGAGCAGTACGTAGTCCCAGTGGTTGCGCTTGGCGATCGCCACGCGGTCGCCGGGCCGCACACCGGCCGCGGCGAGCCACCCGGCCGCCTCGCGCACCAGTTCGGCCACCCGGGGCACGTCCAGCTCGGCGCCCAGGCCGGGGGCGATGTCCAGCGGCCTGCTCAGGTGCACGGCGGTCGTGGAGCCGCGCGCGACCAGGTCGTCGAAGAGGGTGCCCAGGTGCAGGGGCTTGGTGAACAGCGTCATCGTCGTCGGTCCTCACTGGGGGCGGGAACGGGGGTCGGGGCCGTCGAGGCGAGGAAGGCCAGGACCCGCGCGACGGCCGTGGCCGCGGAGGAGACCGCGCCCTCGCTGCACGGACGCAGCGAGATCCAGTCCCCGGCGTAGTCCACGGCCGCGGGCGGGCGGACGGCGAAGGCGGAGCGCTCGCGCAGGGCGCGCGGCCCCGCGGCGGGCAGGCCGTGGCGGAAGCGGTGCACGCGGACGGCCTCGACGCGTCGGGACAGGCCGGGCAGCAGGAGTTCGGCGCGCGCGGTGAGCCGCTCCGCCACTACCGCGTCGGAGGCGTCGAGGAGTTCGGCGGCGCCGCGCGGGGAGGCGACCAGGGAGACCAGGCCCCGTCCGGGCGGTACCCGGCCCGAATGCTTGTTGTGGTCGGCGGTGACCACGTTGAGCAGCGGGTCCTCCAGGGCGGGCACCAGGGTGGCGAAGCCGCCGCGCGCGCCGGCCGGTTCCATCGGGCGGTCCAGGACCAGGGAGACGCGGAGCATGGGCGCGTACTCGCAGGCCTCCAGGTAGGCGCGCTCGACGGCGGACGCGCCGGGGTGGAGTACGGCCGCGACCGGGGCGGGCACGGCCAGCACGGCCGCGCGGGCGGTGACGGTGCCAGCCGGGGACTCCAGCCTGACCCCGTCGGGGCCCGCGGACACACCGGTCACCGGATGGCCGGTGACCACGTCGAGCCGGTCGGCCAGGACCCGCGCGAGGGTGTCCATGCCGTCGCGGTAGGTGCGCCAGCGGGCGCTGCTGCCCGCGGAGACCAGGTGCGCGGCGAAGGGGGCGGCGGCCGTGTGCTCGGGGTCCCAGCCGAAGAACCCGGCGGCCAGGGCGCCGAGCAGCCGGTAGCGCAGCTCCGGATGGTAGGGGCGGAGCAGTTCGGCGAGGGTGCGCGCGCCCAGCGGGGAGCGCTCGGGGTGTTCGGGGTCCAGGCCGAGGCGGGCCAGCTGGATCTGGAGGCGCAGCAGGTCGGCCCGCGCGCGGGGGGACAGCCCGGCGCCGGTGAGCAGGCCCAGGGGGCGGCCCACGTGCGGTCGGGCCCGGCCCTCGCGCCAGGACGCCAGGGCGCCGCGGATGCGGGGCACCGCGCCGCGGTCGGCGTCCAGGCCGACCTCGCGGATCAGCCGCCAGGTGGCCGGGTAGGCCTTGGCCGGGGGCAGCATCTCCGCGCCGGTGTCGATGAGGCAGCCGTGCTCGCGCAGGGTGCGCATGCGTCCGCCCACGGCCTCGTCGGCCTCCAGGACGCGGACCGAGCGGCCCGCGCGGGCCAGCGCGTGCGCGGTGGCCAGTCCGGCGGGGCCCGCTCCGACCACGGCGACGTCGAGCCCCTGGCTCATACGGCGCCTCCCAGGAGCACGGGGGCCAGCAGGTGGGCGCCGATGAGCAGGACCACGGTGACCCGGTGGGTGTGGATGGCCAGGCGGCGGGCGCGCAGGATGTCGCCCCGGACGAACCCGATGAACAGCTGGGCCACCCGCATCAGGAAGACGGGGGCCAGGACGAGCGGGAACCACCACGGGGAGATCCCGGCCAGGGTGGAGCCGCTGATGAGCAGGCTCTCGGCCGCGGTCGCCGCGATGATGAAGGCGGTGTTGAGGCGCCTGGGCACCAGAGCGGCCACGGTGATCCGCCCGGCGGCGCGGTCGCCCGCGGCGTCGTTGGTGTTGGAGTACAGGCCGAAGAGCATCGGGCCGAAGCCGAACAGCAGGGCCTGCACCACGACGAAGCCGTTCAGCTCCCCGGTGAGCAGACCGTAGGGCACCAGGACCCAGCCCACGCCCAGACCGATGAGGAAGACCTCCTGGAAGCCCCGGTAGCTGATCTTGAGGCCCCAGGAGTACTGGACCGAGGCGACCACGCACAGGGCGGCCAGGGCCACCGCCCAGGCGGGCCGGTGCGGGGCGACCAGGACGACCAGGCCCCAGAGCAGGGCGCTCGCCGCGGTCGCCGCCCAGGCGAAGCGCAGGGCCTGCGGTTCGGTGAGCGTCCCGGCGACGAGGGGTTTGCGGGCCAACCGGCGGCGGGCCGCGTCCGAGCCGTAGTTGGCCGCGTCGCTGCCGTCGCGGTAGCCGGTGACGTCGTCGAAGGCGACCATGGCGGCCACCACGGCCACCTCGGCGAGCAGGATGAGCAGGAGCAGCCCCAGCGTGCCCGGCTCCCAGCGCAGCGCGGGCGCGAGCATGGCCAGTACCAGGGGCAGGCCGATGTAGTAGTCGTAGATGTCGAGCTTGGCCAGCCGCGCGTAGGCGGCCAGGGTGCCCCGGGGCGGTGCGGCTGCGGGCGCCGGTCCGGCGGGGGGCGCGGCGGTGTGGTCGGTCATCTTGCTCTTCCAGAATGGTCGGCGAACGCGCACACGGTGTCGGCGATGTGCTCCACCTGGGCGTCGTCCAGGTGCGGGTACAGCGGCAGGGAGATGTTGCGCCGGGCCGCCGACTCCGCGTTGGGCCAGCGGGCCCCGGCCCGGGCGTACGGGGCGAACGCGGGCTGGGCGGGCAGGGCGCGCGGGTAGTACACGTGGGTGTCGATCCCGTGCGCGGACAGGTGGACGCGCAGGTCGTCGCGCTCCTCGGCCAGGAGCGTGTAGACGTAGTGGCAGCGCCCGTCGCCGCCCGTGGGCGGCGCCGTGATCCCGGCTCCGGCCAGTTGCGCGAACCGGCTGGAGTAGTAGGTGGAGATCTCGGCCCGGCGGGCGAGCCGGTCCTCCAGCCCGCCCAGCCGGTGCAGCTGGAACTCGGCCATCACCTCGTCGAATCGGCTGTTGAGGCCGATCCGGTGGTGCAGGAAGCGGTGCGTGCCGTCCTGGCCGTGGTTGCGCAGCATCCGCACGCGCACGGCGAGTTCGGCGTCCGCGGTGACCACCACGCCGCCCTCGCCGGGCATGCCGAAGGTCTTGACCTGGACGAAGGAGTAGACCCCCGCGTCGCCCCACAGTCCGGCGGGGCGGCCGCCGAGGGTTCCGCCCTGGGCCAGCGCGGAGTCCTCGACCAGGCGCAGCCCGTACTGGTCGGCCAGGTCCCGGAACCGGGGCATGGCGGCCATCATCGAGAACACGTGCGCGGGCATGACCGCGCGGGTGCGCGCGGTGAGGGCGGTCTCGGCGGCGTCCGGGTCCAGGGTCAGGGAGACCGGGTCGATGTCGGCGAAGACCGGGCGCGCGCCGCGTTCGACGACGGTGCTGGCCAGCGGCGCGCAGCCGAAGGCCGGTACCACCACCTCGTCGCCGGGGCCGATCTCCATGGCGGCCAGGACCAGGGTGAGCGCGGAGGTGCCGCTGGAGCAGGCGACGACGTCGGCGGCGGCGAGGCGGTCGCGCAGTTGGCGTTCGAGGCGGGCGGTGCGCTCGCCGAGGATGAACTTCTGCGCGCCGCCGGTGCCGGTCGCGTGGACGGCCTCCAGCAGGGCGTCGCGGTCGGCGTCGAACAGGTCGGGGGCGAAGAAGGGGATGCGGTGTCCGGTCGCCGTGGTCATCCGTGCCTCCGAACGCAGAAGTCCTCGATCTCCTCGCAGACCCGGTCCGCCTGGGCGTCGGTCAGGTCGGGGTAGAGCGGTAGGGCCACCGCCCCCTCGCAGGCCGCCTCGGCGCGCGGGAAGTCGCCGGGCGCGTGTCCCAGGTGGGTGAAGCAGGGCTGCAGGTGCAGCGGGATCGGGTAGTAGGTCTCGGTGCCGATCCCGGCCTCGGCCAGGTGGGCGACCAGGGCGTCGCGGTCGTCGGCCTCGACGAGGTGGACGTAGACGACCCGGTTGCCGCCGGGGTGGGGCGGGACGGCGCCGGGCACGGCGCGTATCCCGGGCAGGTCGCGCAGGCGGGCGTCGTAGCGCGCGGACAGATCGGCGCGGCGGGCGATGTCGGCGTCGAGGCGGGAGAGCTTGGCCAGCAGCACGGCGGCCTGGATGTCGTCCATCTTGCTGTTGCAGCCCGCGACGACCGTCGGGTTGGCGATGCCGGGGAAGTCGTCCAGGGTGCGTCCGGAGCGGCCGTGGTGGCGCAGCGCCCGCGCGGTCTCGGCGACGGCGTCGTCGTCGGTGAGCAGCGCGCCCGCGTCGCCGATGGCGCCGAGGGTCTTGGAGGGGAAGAAGGACAGCACGCCGCCGGTGCCCAGCAGCCCGGCGTGCACGCCGCGCAGCCGCATGCCGATGGCCTCGGCGCTGTCCTCCAGCACGGTCAGGCCGCGGCGCCGGGCGACCTCGCGCACGCCCTCCATGTCGGCCAGGCGGTCGAACAGGTGGACCGGCATGACCATCCGGGTGCGGGAGGTGGCCACCGCGTCCACCGAGGCGGGGTCGATGCCGTACCCGTGCTCCTCGATGTCGGCGAAGACCGGGACGCCTCCGGCGAGGACGACGGAGCTGGCGGTGGCGACGAAGGAGTAGGCGGGGACGATCACCTCGTCGCCGGGGCGCAGCCCGGCGGCGCGCAGCAGGATGACGAGGGCGTCGGTTCCGGAGTTGACGCCGACCACGTGCCGGGCGCCGGTCCAGCGGGCCAGGGCGTCCTCGAACTCGGCGACCATGGCTCCGTGCGAGAACTTGCCCCGGTCCATGACCCGGAGGCAGTTGTCCCGGATGTGCGGCCACAGTTCCGCGAAGCTCCGGGACTGGTCGAAGAAGGGGACGGGGAGGCGTGTTCTGCCGGGGGGCGCCGCCTCGGGGGGTTCGAGCGTTCTCTTCAACTTCTCCACGTTTCTACGCTGCGGGAGGGGGGCGATCGGCGGCCGGAGCGGCGGGCCCCGGCCGGGTCGGGGGCTCAGCCGCCGAGGAGGGGGATGTCGTTGCGGCCGAGGTGGTAGTCGCGGACCGCGTCGACCAGTTCGGAGGCGGAGAGCGTGCCGCTGCCGTCGGTGTCGAGTTCGTCGAAGACGCGGTCGGAGTCCCGCGCACTGACGCCGACGGCGTCGAGCCACTGGCGCATCTCGCTCCGGCTGATCTCGCCGTCGCCGTCGGTGTCGAGCACGTCCATGGTGGCCTGGAGCGTCGGCCGGACGATCTCGGAGAAGCCGTCCTCGCTGCCGACCATCTCGCGCCCGGCGACCTCCATGAACTGGTCGCGGTTCATCCGGTCGGTGCCCGCGGCCGCCGCCAGGCGGTCGAACATGCCCAGGTAGGCGGCCTTGAGCGCGTCGCCCCGGGCGGTGTCCTCGGCGCCGAGCCGCGAGACGATGCCGTCGGCCTCGGCCGCGAGGTCCGAGCGCTCGATCACCCCGTTGCCGTCGACGTCCCAGAGGCGGAAACGCTCCTCCAGGCGGCTGGCGGTCTTGGTGGCGGTCGTCATGGGTTTTCCCTCACTTCTTCCGCGAAACAACAGAAGCACGACGTCATACCTGTATTCAAAAAGGGCACCCGAAACCGGACTCCGACCGTTTTCCACGCGGAATAAAGCCCTTCCCGAGCGTCTCGGGAAAGACGGAACGGGAGGGCCGGTGCACTTCGCTTTCCCGCGTTCTCGCACCGCGGAGGGGAGAGGGGCGGGAAATGGTCCCGGCCGCAGCGGTCGGCCGCGGCCGGGACGAGGGGGTTCAGCTCCCGAGGAGGGGGATGTCGTTGCGGCCGAGGTGGTAGTCGCGGACCGCGTCGACCAGCTCGGAGGTGGACAGCTTGCCGCTGCCGTCGGCGTCGAGGTCAGCGAAGGCCCGGTCGGCGTCGGCGCCCTGGAGACCGATGGCGGCGAACCACTTCTGCATCTCGGTCGGGCTGATCTCACCGTCACCGTCGACGTCGAGCACGTTGACGATGGCCTGGATGGTCGGCTGGACGACCGAGGCGAAGCCGGCGTCGCCCTTGCTGATGATCTCCTGCTCGGCGGCCTGGACGAACTGCTCCCGGCTCATCTCCTGGGTGCCGGCGGCGGAGGCCAGGTGGTCGAACATCGCCAGGTAGGCGCTCTTGAGCTCGTTGCCCTGGGCGGTGCCCTCGGCCCCCAGGCGCGAGACGATGTCGTTCGCCTCGGTCTCGAAGTCCGAGCGCTCGATGGTCCCGTTGCCGTTGGAGTCCCAGAGGCGGAAGCGCTCTTCGAGGCGGCTGTTGGCCTTGGTTGCGGTCGTCATTTATTTCCCTCTCAGTTCCCATGAAAAAACAGACGTACGATGCTCTCTCCGAGCACAGGAAAGGACTCTCCGACCGAGCCCGGCCGGACCCTCCCCACACCCAGAAGATTAGCCTGTGAGCGTGTCCCACAAAAGGGATTCAGAAGAATCCATGGGGGTAATTGATTTTTTATATCGGACATCTTTCAGCAAATGCCAGATTCTTCGGAAACCGTTGCGGCGGCAGGGTCGGCGCCGACCGGCTCCCCCTGCCGGAACACCAGGGTCTCCCCCGCGGCCAGCCCCAGGTCCCGGCCGGTCGGCAGCGGGTCGGCGTGGATGAGCACGTTGTAGTGGTTGGGCATGTGGCAGGCGTCGAAGCCGAGCACCGTCCCCACCCGGCGCGGGCCGATCCACACCTCGTCGCCCCGGTCCACCACCCCGGCGCCGGTGATCTCGGCGAACCCGAGGAAGCCCACCCGGTCGATCCGGGCCCCCGCAACGGTCTCGGTGTGGTCGGTGGCGACCAGCTCGTGCACCTCCCCCGCGCGCACGCACCGGCTGGCGTGGGGTTCGAGCCGCATACCCCGCTCGCTCCTGCGGTGCACCAGGACCTTGACCAGCGTCGCGGTGACGTCCCGTTTGGGACCGTCCTCACGGGGGTTCATCGCGCCTCCTCCCTCGTCGGCTCCGCGGCCTCCGCCAGGCGGTAGGCGTCCCCGACCAGCCGCAGCGCGGACGGCCCTCCCGGGTCCTCGACCACGCCGCCGCGCACCCGCCGCTCGAACTCGGCGAGCACGCCCACGTACTCGTGCCACAGGGAGTCCTTGAACCCGGGGTGGCCCTCCAGCATGTCCGCCGTGAGCACCGCCCCGTCGGCGGTGCGCGCCTCGACGTCCTTGCGCTCGCCGGGGTGGGACCAGTCGAGCAGGACGCGTGCGCGCGCCCCCGCGGCGCGCAGCACGACCTCGGCCCGGCGGTCGGTGCCCGCGGCGTCGCGAGTGACGTGCGCCGACTCGGCCTCGGCCGGGCCGAGCAGCCACTCCACCAGGTCGAAGGCGTTGGGTCCGTTGTCGGCCACGCACCCGCCGCCGCAGCGGGCCGGGTCCAGGTACCAGGTGTCGGTGCCGGCGTGCTCCTCGATCCGCTCCAGGTAGCGCACGGTCAGCTCCTCCACCCGCCGTCCGTCCAGGTCCCGGCGCAGTCGCGCGAGCGCGGAGTTGTACCGGCGGTGGAAGGCGGTGAACAGCACCGTGTCCCGGTCGCGGGCGAGCCCGGCCAGCGCCTCCCCCTGGACGGCGTCCAGCGCGAGCGGCTTCTCCACGCACACGGCCACCCCGCGCCGCAGCGCGTCGGCGCAGATGGGGGCGTGGGCGTCGTTGGGCGCGGTGACCACCAGCGCGTCCAGTCCGGTCTCGTCGAGCATCCGGACGTGGTCGGTGTAGCCCCGCGCCCCGACCGGGTGGGCGGCGAGCACGCCGGGATCGCGGTCGCACACCGCCACCAGGTCCAGGCCGGGCGCGGTGCGCAGGGCCTCCAGGTAGAAGCGGGAGATCACGCCCAGGCCGACCAGCCCGGTGCGCAGCGGGGCGCTCATCGCGTCTCCTCCCGCATCGCCTCGAAGGGCAGGCCGGTCCGGTCGGCCAGCTCCGCCAGCTCGGCGTACAGCTCCGCCTCCAGCGGCACGCCCGCCAGGCGCAGTTCCCGCGCCCGGTGGTACTCGTGCCAGCCGGGGTAGCGCACCGGCGCGTCCGGATCGGTGGGCGGACAGGCCAGCAGCGCGCCGAACAGCTCCCGCGCGTCGTCGGCGGCACCCTGCCGCAGGGCGTCGGGCGCGATCGCGGCCACGAAGAAGCCGATGTCGTCGTCGCGTCCGCTCGGGCCCCCGTCCCCGTCCAGGGCGTCGGGGTGGGGACCCGTCCCGGCCCCCGGGACCAGTGCGGAGAGCACCTCGACCATGAGTCCGAGGCCGAAGCCCTTGTAGCGTCCCGCGTCGCCGCCCAGCCACATCAGGTGCGCGCGCCCGGCGTCGAAGGCGGCGGGGTCGGTGACGGGCGCGCCGGTGTCGTCGCACAGCAGGCCCTCGGGCAGGGTGAGTCCCTCGCGGGCGGCCTGGCGGATCCGGCCGGTGGGCGCGGCCGTGGTGCTCATGTCGAGCAGGAACGGGGGGTGCTCCCCGGCCGGGGCGGCGACGCTGAGCGGGTTGGTGCCCAGCATCGCGACCGCGCCGCCGGGCGGGCGGGCGATGCGCTGGCGTCCGCAGTTGCTGGCCACCAGGCCCACCATGCCGCGTTCGGCCGCGCGCAGCGCGTGGTACCCCGCGCAGCCCAGGTGGGTGGCGCCGCGCACGGACACCAGCCCGATGCCGTGGCGCGCGGCGCGCTCGGCGGCCAGGTCCATGGCCTCGCTCGCCGCCCACAGGCCCAGGGCACGCCGGGAGTCCCAGAGCATGGCGGCGCCGAGGTCGGCGAGGACGCGCGGCTCCGCGGCGGGGTCGGCCCTGCCCTCGTCGAGGAGCGGCAGGTAGAGGCGGGTCAGGTTGGCCAGACCGTGTGAACGCGGCCCGGCGAGGTCGCCGTGGCACAGCGCGCGCGCCGCCTCGGCCGCCCGGTCGTGGGGCAGGCCGCGGTCGGCGAACACC
Organism: Nocardiopsis sp. CNS-639; assembly: GCF_000381685.1. Lineage (NCBI taxonomy): Bacteria > Bacillati > Actinomycetota > Actinomycetes > Streptosporangiales > Nocardiopsidaceae > Nocardiopsis > Nocardiopsis sp. CNS-639. The sequence goes on along the minus strand of NZ_KB906861.1, from coordinate 125,799 downwards.
CCGGCGGCGAACGCGACCAGGTCGTCGTGGCGTACCCGCACGGCCTCGCGTTCCGGTGGGGCCTGGGTGGGGGCCGCGGTGGTCACCGGGCCTCCCGGGCGGGGGTGTGGTGTGCGCGCATGTCCTCGTCGCCTTCCTCGTCGGTGGTGTGGGGCTCTTGGGTCTCGTGTGGGGCATCGGGGTTCGGGGCCCGACGCGGGGTCTGGTCGGTGAAGGCGGCCAGGACGCGGGCCACCGCGTCGGCGAACCCGTCGAGTTCGTCGGCGCGCGCGAACTCGCCGTCGGCGTGCGCGTTGTTGGCGGCCAGGTCACCGGGGCCCAGCACGGCGGTGCGGGCTCCGGCGACCCCGGACATCCAGATCGCGTCGCAGGTGAAGGCGGGTTCGTCCGCGGGCCACGGGGCGATTCCGGCGCGGCGCAGCAGGGCGGGCCCCCAGGGGTCGCGGTCGTCCAGCGCGGGCAGGCCGCGCTTGGTCCACTCCAGGCGGGTGAGGGCGCGGGCGTCGGCGGCGGTGCGGGCGAACAGCGCGGTGTCGGCGAACTCCTTGGTGAAGGCGTCCAGTCCCGCGTCGAGCGCGTCGGTCAGGGCGCGTTCCAGGGCGCGCCCGGCGGCGGCGTCGCCGTAGGCGAGGTTGAGTAGCAGCGACCCGCTGCCGTAGACCCTGTTGTGCAGGGTGCCGGTGTGCAGTCCGGCCAGGCACACCGCGCCGGAGCGGGCGTGCGCGTCCAGGGCGCGGCCCAGGTGCCGGGCCAGGTGGCCCAGGAGGACGGAGGCGTTGTGCCCGGTGTGCGGGCGGTCGTCGATGGCGTCGTCCCCGCGGACCGAGATCCGGGCGGTCATCGCCGCGGTGCTGCGCGTCAGGAACCGCATCCCGGTGGGTTCGCAGAAGATGTTGAGGCGGCCGGTGTGGCCGCGTTCGACCAGCGGCCGGGTGCCGAGGGTGCCCATGGCGCCACCCTCCTCCCCGGCCACGGCCTGGACGAGCACCGCGACGTCGCGGCCGATGGCCGGGTCGCGCTCGCGGGCGGCCCGCACCCCGGCCAGCAGCGCCACCGCCGGGCCCTTGGCGTCGATGGCGCCGCGCCCGTGGAAGCGTTCGCCGTCGAAGCCGACCGGCTGCCGACCGGCGACCGTGTCCAGGTGCACGTTGAACATCACGGTGCGCTCGGCGGGCAGGTCGGGGCCCAGCCGCAGCACGAGGCTGGGCTGGCAGTCGAGGAAGCCGGGGCGGGTCAGGGCCTCGCGGACCGGGGCCGGGACGTCCGGTCGGTCCATGTCGGCGGGCTGGGCCGGGGCGTGGTGCACGACGTCGAACCCGGCTCCGGCGGCGGCGCGGGCGTAGAGGAGCTGGGCCTCGCGCAGGAGCGGCGGGGGCCCGTCGGGGCCGGTCTCCAGCGGGCCCGCGGTGGGCAGTTCGAGCAGCCGCAGCAGCAGGTCGTGGTCGGCGGGGGTGAGCGCGGCGGTCACCGGACCCCCTCGGTGCGGCGGAGGCCGTCGGCGGCGGCCCCGGTCGCGGCGTGACGGTCCGCGTCCCCGCCACGGCGGAGGTCGTCCCCGCCATGGTGGTCCGCGCCCCCGGCGGGGCCGCCTCCGGTGTGCCAGGTGCGGGCCAGGAGGTCCTCCAGCGCGCGCCCGTAGGCGACGAAGGCGGGCCGGTCGCCGCGGCCGGGGTCGGCGCCCGAGACCCGCAGGTGCGGGCGCAGGTGCAGGTGCGGCTCGATGGACAGCGTTCCGGCGTATCCGTGCGCGGCCAGCAGCCGCAGGCACTCGGCGGTTCCGGCCTCCCCCCGGCCGGGCGGGACGTAGTCGACCCCGCCGTCGGGCGCGGTGACGGCGTCCTTGACGTGCACGTGCGCCACGTGGTCGAGGAGCTCGCGCAGCATCTCCGGGGCGCGGTAGCCGTGGGCGACGCCGTTGCCGGTGTCGAACAGCAGCCGCAGGGCCGGGCTGTCCACCTCGGCCAGCAGTTCCAGGGCGCGGTCGGCGCGGTCCCCCGCCCAGCCCGCGCAGTTCTCGTGCACGAGCACCAGGCCCGCGTCCTCGGCGCGGCGGGCCAGTTCGCGCATGCGGACGCGGACGCGCCGCCCCCACTCGGCCTCGGGGAGCCCGTCGCGGGGGTAGGACATGACCCTGACCAGCCGGGTGCCCAGCACCGCGCAACGCCGGGCCAGGACGTCCAGTTCGGCCAGGTCGGGGGCGAAGTCCCCGGTGGCGGGCCTGGACCAGTCGGCGATGCGGGAGGCGACGGCGACCACGTCGGTCCCGGCCTCGCGGATCCGTCCGGCGGCGCGGTCGAAGGCCCGCTCGTCCAGGGCGGCCAGCGCGGTCCCGTCCACGGTGCGCAGTTCCAGGCGGTTCCAGCCGAGTTCGGCGAGGGCGGCGAGCTGTCCGTCGAGGTCGGGCGCCGCCTCGTCGCCGATCCCGGCGAGCGGCGGAGCGGTGTGTTCAGGCGCCGACGGCACTGCCCACCTCCTGCCTGCGGCCGTGGGCCGCGCACAGCCCCTTGGCCTCGGTGAGCAGCCGGACCGCCTCGACCTGGACCGGGAGCGTGCCGAGGCCGCGGAAGGAGCGGGCGTAGCGGGCGTAGGCGGCGCGGAGGAAGGCGGGGAGGGCGTCGTCGGCGAAGACCGAGTGGGAGGCCCGGTGCCCGGTGGCGTCCACCGACAGCTGGGCGGTGTGGTCGGCCGCGCTGCACGGGTAGTGGCCGGTGAGCACGGCGCGGTCGAACTCCAGCGTGATGCGGCGCTCGCGGACGGGGGAGGTCAGGTCCGAGTCGATCCGGCTGCGCACCCCGCCGTGGTGCGCCAGGTCGAGGCGGGCGCGGCCCAGTCCGGGCAGCCGGGACTGCTCGGTGACCATGTCCTCCAGGGAGGCCGCGGTGACGTCCGCTCCCCCGGCCAGGCTGATCACCACGGCCAGCGCGTGCGGGACCTCCACGTCGAAGGCGGTGGGGTGGCCCGGCGCCTGCGCGGTGCGGGTGAAGCGGGGCTTGTTCTGCACGACCGTGACGGCGCGCAGGTCGCCGAAGACGCGGCCCCGCACCGCGGCGCGCAGCCGCCGCGTGAGCGCGCTGTCCAGCCACTGGGTGGTGACGGTCAGGTCCAGGCCCCAGCGCCGCCGCAGCCGGGCGACGGCGGCCAGGTCCACCAGGTCCAGGGCCAGCGGCTTCTCCACGACGACCATGCGGTAGCCGAGGCGGGCCAGGTGCTCCAGCGGACCGGAGCGCAGGTGCGGCGGCGTGCACAGGTGGACCACGGTGCGCGAGGGCGGCGCGCAGCGGGCCGCCTCCTCCAGGGAGTCGGCGGTGAGGACCCCCTCGACGGGGCCCCGGAACGGGTCGAACCCCACCACCGGCCCCGCGGCGAACAGGGCGGGGGCCTGTGCCCGCGCCTTGGCCAGCGACGGCAGGTGCAGCCCTTCTCCCGATCTGCCCAGACCGACGATGAGGGTGTGCAGCATAACGTACGGGCACCTTTCCCTTCTGCTTTCACGGCGGTGCGCTGCCCGATCCCGGTACGCAGCGGCCACACGCTTCCCCCACCACACTCGGACATCGCGCCGAAAGCGTCAAAGCGGAGAACTGGTTCCTGGGTCCGAAAACTCGGAAACGGACATGTTTCCACCCGTAGAGCAAGAAGGAAATGCGTATTTTCGTGGTGTTTTCTCCCCTGCGGGCGCACCTCCGCCGGAGCGCCGCGCGGTCCCGCGACCGCCGGGCGGAGGACGCGGGACCGGTCGGGGTCAGGCCACCGAGAAGCTGAACAGCCCGCTGGGCGGAGCGTGCCAGCCGTGGTTCGGCGAGACCAGGACCGACGGCCCGAAGCAGGTCGTGCCGGCGTGCATGCGCACGTCCGCGTCGGTGAGGTTGACCAGCACGTGCGCGGTCTCGGGGAGCCGCTGGCAGGTGCCCGCCGGGGGTTCGGGGTAGCGGCGCAGCTCCTCGAACTCGGTCGTGAAGACCACGACCTCACCGGTCGCGGCGTGGGCCGGAGCGGCACCCGCCACGGATCCGCCCACCGCGAACGCGAGTGCCGCCGCGGCGGACACGAGAGCCCTCATTCCGATTGCCTCCATTTTCGTTCCGCACTTTTTCCGAAGGATCGGCCCGCACATATCACCGATACGGCGAAGCCGACCCGGACATCCTGTCCCTTCGTCACCACAAAGGCCAGAGCCGGTGTGACTCAGCGGAGTATTTCGGGCAGCCGCTACCCGGATCCGAACCGGAGGGAAAGCACCGGGGAAAGAAAAATACAGAAAAGAATGCTTTCCATGCCTTCGCTGATGTATGAACCGATCGCACCTTAGGTGGCGTTATCGCCGGAAAGGTGCGCTCTCCGTGAGGGAGGGGCCCGAAACATGCGGGTTTTCCGGGGCGTGCAGGGAACGCAAGGGGCTGAGGAGGCTCCTGTGACGACCCCTCCCGCGTGGAGCCGGCGGCCCGGACACTCCCCCGCACCGCACCGGGCTCAGCGGGCCGCGCATCCGCCGGGAGGGAGGAAGTCCCGGTTTCCTGCGCGCACAAAAAAGCCCGCCCCGAGGGGCGGGCCGCCGTGTCCGACGGGCGCTCAGACCTTGCGGTACCTGGGCACCCAGGCGCCGTCCCGGACCTCGTAGTCGCCGAAGAGCGCCGGGGCCTCCTCCTGGAGGGTCCGACCGATGAGGTCGAACAGCAGGCGGATCTCCTCCTCCGCGCCGGGGGCGGTGCGCGCCTCCAGGGTGTGGCGCAGGGTGCGCACGTTGGCGGTCCACACCAGGCCGGTGGCCACGCCCTCGGGGGCGAAGCGGCGCATGAAGGAGGTCTTGTGCTTCTTCTCCGCGAACTTGACGCCCTCGTCGTCCAGACCGAAGTGGTCGGCCATCCAGAGCTGGAACTCCTCCATCTGGCGGAGCATCGCGGTGGCGCGCTCCATCAGCTCGGGGTCGTCCTCGGCCCAGTCGGGGAACCAGAACGGCAGGTCGGACAGGCGCACGAAGCGCAGGGACTCCTGGGAGACGGCCACGCCCGGACGGTGACGGATCAGCTCGTGGGTGAGCACCCGCGAGACGTTGTGCAGGACGAAGCTGAAGCTGATGTGCTCCAGGACGGAGCCGTGCATGCTGGCCAGGATGTTGCCGAGGTAGGCGTCCTGGTCGGTGCGCACCCGGGTCACGTTGGGGTTCAGGCCCGGCTCCCATGAGCGGTAGCACAGCCGCCCGGCGAACTCGGCGAGGTTCTGGGGGTCGTTGAGGTGGGCGTCGAGCTCACCGCGGTCGAACCGCTCCAGCCACGCCTCCCCGCCGACCTCCTTGAGGTAGTCGGCGATGGCGTCGTAGTCCACCTGCGGACGCGCCACCAGACGGACCTGCGGCTCGACCCTCTTCACAGCATGCCTCCCGTTCGTGTTCCCGGCTCCCCGTGCGCACGCCTGAGCACCGCGGCCGACGGACGGCGCGGGGCGCGGAGGGCGTGACGGGGGCGGGGGCTGACCAGCCCTCCCCGAGGGTACACGGGGTCGGCGGGGGTCGGCCGGTGACAGGGTGCGGGCCGGGTGCCCGCCGGGTCCTCCCGGTCAGGCACCCGGCCCGCGATCGGTGCTGTGCGTGCTTCCTGGTCGTGCGGTCCTGTCGTGGAGAGGAGGGGCAACCCGCTAGAAGCCGTAGAAGTAGCCGGGGGCCACGAAGAGCCCGACGACGATGGCGATGATGCCCCACAGGAGCTGCCCGCGCAGCACCCCGAGAACACCGGCGACGATGAGAATGATTCCGAGGATTGTCAGTAGAATACCCATACACAACCACTGTCCCGTAACGGGTTGATCAAACTTTTCGGTTGGATGTGATTTGGGAAAGGCGTCTTGGTGCAGGTGAGCGCCCTCGCACCGGATATCGCCGCACTCCTCGGAACGCCCCCGCGACCCTTCGCGCACGCCCTGCGCGCGGGGGTCCGCGGCCCCGGGGACGCTCCCCGGGGCGCCGCCGCGGCCCTCAGCCGCGGGCCAGGCGCAGGGCCCGCGCCACGATGCCCTCGCCGACCGTCGCGGTGAGGATCGACTCGGGGTGGAACTGGACCGCGTACCACCGCGCGGCGGGGTCCTCCACGGCCATGACGACGGGTTCCTCGCCCGCCCCGCCCTCCAGTACGGCGGTGACCTCGAAGTGCTTGACCAGCTCGGGGAGGGTGTAGGTGGAGTGGTAGCGGGCGGCCGGGAAGGCGTCCGCCTCTCCCAGGCCGGTGAGGAGCCGCCCGCCGTGGACCCGCACGCGGCCGGGCTTGCCGTGCACCGGCTCGTCCAGGGTGCGCAGTTCTCCCCCGGCGTGCTCCACCATCCCCTGGAGCCCCAGGCACACCCCGAACACCGGCAGGTTGCGGGCGGCGAGCGCGTCCAGCAGGGCCGACATCCCGAAGTCCTCGGGCAGGCCGGGGCCGGGCGAGAGCACGACCAGGTCGGGGGCGAGCCGGTCGAGCAGGGAGGGGTCGAACCCGTAGCGGACCGTGGTCACCTCGGCCCCGTGGCGGCGCACGTAGTCGGCGAGGGTGTTGACGAAGGAGTCCTCGTGGTCGACCAGGAGCACCCGCATGCCCTCCCCCGGGAGTTCGGCGGACCCGGCCTCGGTCCCGCCGTCCTCCTGCGCCGGGGAGTCCTCCCGCTCGCCCAGGGCGAGGGTCTCCAGCAGTGCGCGCGCCTTGAGGAAGGTCTCGCGCTCCTCGGCCTCGGGGTCGGAGTCGTAGAGCAGGGTGGCGCCCGCGCGCACGGCGGCCACGCCGTCGCGGATGTGCGCGGTGCGCAGGGTCAGGCCGGTGTTCATGGAGCCGTCGAAGTTGAGCACGCCGACGGCGCCGCCGTACCAGCGCCGGGGGCTGGTCTCGTGCTGCTCGATGAACCGCATCGCCCAGGTCTTGGGCGCGCCGGTGACGGTGACCGCCCACATGTGGGTGAGGAAGGCGTCCAGGGCGTCGAAGTCGCGGCGCAGGGTGCCCTCGATGTGGTCGACGGTGTGGATCAGGCGCGAGTACATCTCGATCTGGCGGCGGCCGATCACGCGGACGCTGCCCGGTTCGCACACGCGCGACTTGTCGTTGCGGTCCACGTCCGTGCACATGGTGAGCTCGGACTTCTCCTTGACCGAGGAGAGCAGTTCCTGGATGTTCTCGGCGTCGCCCAGGGCGTCCTCGCCGCGGCGGATGGTGCCCGAGATGGGACAGGTCTCCACGCGCTGTCCGGTGCCGGGCTCGCCGGTGACGCGGACGTACATCTCCGGGGAGGCGCCGACCAGGTACTCGCCCTCGCCGAGGTTGAAGAAGAACTCGTAGGGGGCGGGGTTGCGCTCGCGCAGCAGCTCGTAGAAGCGGGCGGGCGAGGAGCAGCGGGCGTAGGTGCGGTGCCCCGGGACGACCTCGAACAGGTCGCCGCGCCGGAACTTCTCCTTGGCCTCGGCCACGACGCGGGCGTAGGAGCCGGGTTCGGGGCCCTCGGGCACCTCGGCGGCGACCACGGGCGGGGTGGGTTCGGTCTCGCGCGGCAGGCCGCGCGTGGTGGCCTCGGCACGGTCGCCGTCGGCGGGGACGGTGAAGTCGTAGGTGTAGCGCACGCAGGTCTCGCGCTTGCGGTCGCGGACGATGACGGCGTCGGGCAGGTGCAGGACCAGGTCGCGGTCGCCGGGGTCGCGGGCGATGTGCTGCTCGATGGGCTCGAACTGGAAGGCCAGGTCGTAGCCGAAGGCGCCGTACAGGCCCAGGTTGGCGTCCTCGGGGCTGCGCAGGGCGGCCATGACGGCGCGCAGCGCGGTGAAGACGCTGGGGCGGCGGCTGCGCTCCTCCTCGGTGAAGAACTCCCCCGGGTCGGGTTCGGGGACGGTGACGGCGACGCTGCCGTGTTGGAGATCGGCCAGGGTGCTGTCGGGGTCGGGGAGGCCGACGGAGTACAGGGCTCCGGCCAGGACGGGCAGCAGGACGCGGCCGCGGGCGTTGAGGGCGGTGGCGGTGACGCGGCGCCCGCGCGTGGTGATCTCCAGGCACGGGTCGACGTAGCCCAGGTGCCAGCGGTCGTACCGGCCCGGGTACTCCATGCCGGAGGAGAGCACTCCGCCGCGGCGCAGCTCGACCGAGCGGACGAGCTCGGTGAGGATCTCGGGATCGCAGGGGGTGGCGCTGCGGTGGACGGTGACGCCGCCCTCGGTGAGGTACGTGCTGGTCTGTGCGTCGCTGGGGTTCACGGCCGGTCCTTTTGGCTGCGCGGTCGGATGGGCCGCACCGTCCGGGGCCGTGGAACACGAAACGACCGCCGGTCCGGGGCGGTCGCTGCATGGGTATGCGAACTCGGAGCACCGCCTAGGGGCGGCGCCACCACTGAGCCTGGGTGTTCGTCTGTCGCATGGACACGAGTGTAGCGGGTGCGGTGTGCGCTGGGGAGGCCGACGCGGAGGTTTTCCGGCCGCGACGTGCGGGGGACTCGCCCGGAGTAGGGGGCGGGGACGTGCGGCGGCGCGTCGAGGGGGATGACGCGAAAGCGCTCTCGCGCGGGCGCGCGGCGCTGTGCTAGGGTGCGTAGCCCATTGTCGCTTTTTGGATTCGCTCAGAAAAAATCCAATATACGGAGTATAGCAAGCCGATGGAGTTCTGTCAAACCGGCGCCGACGGGGGCGCCTCGTCGGCCCTGACCGCGGAACAGGCCAGGATCAGCGCGATGTACGAGCGCCTGGACGCCCTGCGCGCCCACACCTCCGAACAGCTCGCCTCCGCCCACCTCCAGGAACGCGGGGGGTACGCGGCCCTCGTGGAGCGCGAGACCCGCTCCTACGAACAGGCGCGCCGCCGCGCCCAGCTGGGGGCGGTCGAGGAGGGCCTGTGCTTCGGCCGCGTCGACCTCTCCCATGAGGGTGACGGACCCGAGACCCGGTACGTGGGCCGGATCGGGCTGCGCGACGCCGAGTACGAGACCATCCTGGTGGACTGGCGGGCGCCGGCCGCACGCCCCTTCTACGCCGCCACGCCCGGGGACCCGCACGGGGTCACCCGCCGCCGCCACCTGCGGGTGCGCCGCCGCAGGGTGCTCGGGCTCGACGACGAGGTGTTCGACCCCGACGGGCTGAGCGAGACCGACCGCCGCCAGCTGGTCGGGGAGGCCGCGCTCCTGGCGTCGCTGCGCCGGGGCCGGACCGGGCGGATGGGCGACATCGTGGCCACCATCCAGGCCGAACAGGACCGCGTCATCCGCGCCCGGCTGGCCGGGGTGCTGGTGGTCCAGGGCGGGCCCGGCACCGGCAAGACCGTGGCGGCGCTGCACCGCGCCGCCTACCTGCTCTACACCCACCGCGCCGTGCTGGAGCGGCGCGGGGTGCTGGTGGTGGGTCCCAACCCGGCGTTCCTGCGCTACGTGGGCGACGTGCTGCCCTCCCTCGGGGAGACCGACGCGGTGATGCGCACGGTCGGGGAGCTGTTCCCGGGGGTGGCGGCCACCCGCCGCGACGCGCACGACGCGGCGGCGGTGAAGGGCTGCCTGGCGATGGCCGACCTGCTGCACGCGGCCGTGGCCGACCGCCAGCGCACGCCGCTGGAGGCGTTCGGCGGCGCGGACCTGGTCGTGGAGACCGACGTGGGCGCGCTCCGCGTGCCGGGGGCGCTGTGCGAACGGGTGCTGCGGACCGCGCGGGGACTGCGCCTGCCGCACAACACCGCGCGCAAGTACGCGGTCGGGTCCCTGCTCACGGAGCTGGCCCGGGCCGAGTCGCGCCTGCTCGGGCGGCCCGCGGACGAGGAGGACCTGGAGTTCGCGGGCGCGCGGCTGTGGTCGGAGGACCCGGTGCGGGAGGCTCTGGAGGCCCTGTGGCCGCACCTGACCCCGCAGCGGCTGCTGCGGGAGCTGTTCGCCGACCCGGCCGCGCTGGAGCGGGTGGGCGCGCGGGCCGGGTTCGGCGGGGACGCGTGCGCGCTCCTGGCGCGCTCGGCCGGGAAGCCGTGGACCGTGGAGGACGTGCCTCTGCTGGACGAGGCCGCGGATCTGCTCGGGCAGGACGACGGCGCCGCGCGGGCGCGCGAGCGCCGCGAGGACGCCGAGCGGGCCGAGGAGGAGCGGTACGCGCAGGGGGTGCTGGAGTTCACCGGCCTGTTCGAGGACAGGATGATGGACGCGGCGGCGCTGGCTGCGCGCCACCGGGACGCCGGGGCCGCGCGCACCACCGCGGACCGGGCGGGCGCGGACCGGGAGTGGACGTACGGGCACGTGATCGTGGACGAGGCCCAGGAGCTGTCGCCGATGGCCTGGCGCACGGTGATGCGGCGCGTGCCGACCCGGTCGTTGACCGTGGTGGGGGACGTGGCGCAGACCGGCAGCGCGGCGGGGGCGCGTTCGTGGCCGGAGGCGCTGGAACCCTACGCTCCCGGCAAGGTGCACGTGGAGCGGCTGCGGGTGAACTACCGGACGCCGGAGCCGATCATGGCGGTGGCCGCCGACGTGCTGCGAGTGGCCGCTCCGGGCGAGGAGGTGCCGGAGTCGGTGCGCGAGGAGGGCGACCCGCCGCGCGCGGTGCGGCTGGCGTCGCTGGCGGAGCTGCCCGCGCTGGTGGCCGAGGAGACGGCCGCGATCGGTGAGGGCCGGGTCGCGGTGGTCACCGCGGACCGGCACGCGGACGCGGTGGCGGCGGCGCTGCCGGGGGCCGCGCGGCCGGGGACGGCGGCCCCGGGGCGGGTGCGCGACCCCCTGGAGGAGGCGGTGGTGGTGCTGACCGCGACCGAGTCCAAGGGGCTGGAGTTCGACGCGGTGGTGGTCGTGGAACCGGGGGCGGTGCTGGCGCAGCCGCGCGGCGGCAACGACCTGTACGTGGCGGTCACCCGGGCCACGCGGCGGCTGGCGGTGGCCCACACCGGGGAGCTGCCTCGGGTGCTGGGACGCCTGGCCGGGGCCGCCCGGGGGTGAGACAGGGCGGTCCGCACCCGGCGGGTACGCCGGGACGGAATCGCGCACGGTAGCGGGCACACCGCGACGGACCCGCGCACAGTAGCGGGCACACCGGGACGGGCATGCTCACGGTGGCGGGTACACGGGGCCCGGCCGGTGGGGCGGGTTCCGGTGTCGCCGGTCAGTTGGTCGGTCGGTCAGAGGGGCCACCAGGAGGCGCCGGTGATCGCGGCGCCCAGCAGTCCGAACAGGTCCACGGTGCCCAGGCCGAACCGGGCGCCCGCCTCCAGGCCGGTGGCCAGGAAGGCCGCCAGGAGGATCAGGACCAGGGCGCGGGAGGGCCAGCGGCGGGGACGGGGCGCCTCGGGGGCGTCCTCCTCCTCGTCCGCCCGGTCCAGCCAGGGCCGGTCCAGGCGGGCGACCTCGCGGCGCAGGTCCTGGACCTCCGCGTGGTAGTAATCGCGCTCCTCGCGGACCCGCTGGAGTTCGGCGCGTTCGGCCCGGACGGCGGCACGGGCGTCGACGATGTCGATGCGGGCGCCCTCGGGTCCGTGCCGGGAGTGCCAGCGCTCCAGCCGGGCCAGGGGGAGGTCGGCGTACTGGGTGGGCCAGTTGTCCTCGGGGACCTCGTCGTCGGGGAAGTGTTCCAGGTCGGGTTCGGTCTCGGCCGCGTAGTCCAGCGGCGCCGGTTGCGGGGGGTCGGTCTCCTGGTCGGGGACCACGGGCAGGGGCGGCGCGTCGGCGGGGGTGCGGTCCTCGGGACCGTCCGTGAGGCCGGGCCCCGGGGCCGGGTCGGGGTCCGCGGTCCCTCGGTCCGGCGACGGCCCCCGTGTTCCGGGGGAGGCGGCGATGGTCCACTCGTCCGTGGGAGCGGGGGGCTGGTGGAGGGATTCGGGGGGCGGTGCGGACTCGCGGGCCAGGCTTACCGTCCCGCCCGTTCCGAAGGTGTCCTGGGCCGGGGCCGGTGACGGCTCCGCGGTCTCCTCACGCAGGGCTCCGGTCCGTGGGTCGGACGCGTCCGTGGACGCCCGGTCCGGGGACCCGGGCGCGGGCGCGGACATGTTCCGTGGCGCTCCGTCCGCGAACAGGGGCGCCGACGCGGCCGCAGCCTCCCGCGGCCAGCTACGGGGCTCCTCCCGCGGCGCGCTGCGGGGCGCGGACTCCTCCGCGTCCCCGTTGCGCGGTGACGCGCCCGCGAACTCGGACGCGCGCGCGGCGCGGCCTCCCGGCGTCCCGTCCGGGGATCCGGGCGCGGATCCGACCCCGCCTTCCGGCGCTCCGTGGGCGGGCACGGCCGCGTCCCCTGGCGGTCCACCCTGGATCGCGGACTCGTCCGGTTCCGGAACGGCGCGTCTGCCTCGGCCGAGGAACCGGAAGGTCTCCCGGCCGCTCCGGGGGGTCCGCGGTCCGCCCTCCCGGGACGTGTGCTCCTCTGGTCCGTCCGGCATCGGCGCACCGGCGGACCACAACCCGTTCCGCCCCGCCTCCTCGGCCCCGGAGGCGGGCTCACGGGACTCGAAGGCCCGGTCGGAGGCCGGTTCGCCGCCGGTGTCCGGGACCAGACGCGGCCTGCGGTGGGGTTCGGGCGCCCCGAAGACGCCGGACCGCGCGGAGGCGCCCTCCGGGGCCGCGGACGCCTGCCCCCGGGCGGGTGCGATGCGCGGGTGCGGGTGCGGCGAGGCGTCACCGGGGCCGTCGGTTCCCGGTTCCTCGGGCGGGCGTTCGGACGCGGGTTCGGGCCAGAGCGCCTCGTTGTCCCCGTCCGCCTCACCGCCCCCGCGCTTCCCGCTCTGTCCGTGGGCCTCCTCGTCCCTGTGCGGCTCACCGCCCTCGCGCGTCCCGTGCTCCCGGTGGGCCTCGCCGCCTCCGCGGGTTCCCTCGGCCCCGTGCGCGGCGGGGTCCGCGCGGTCGTCCCCGCGCCCTCCGGTGCCCGCCCCGGCGGAGGAGGGCTCCACGTCCTCCTCGGTGATCCCCTTCAGGGAGCGCTGGCCGCCGGGTACACCCGGGACCGCGTCCGTCTCCAGGCCAGGGCGGCCCACCGGGACGCGGGATACGGGGAGCGGCCACGGACCGGTCTCCTCCTCCCCCGGGGCCTCGACCTCGGGCAGGTCGGGCAGGGGCGCACCGCCGTACACGGCGTCCCCGTCCGGCAGCCGTTCGGGGACGGGGACCTCGTCGAACCGCCGGGGCCGCGGGTCGAGCCAGTCGCGCAGCAGCGCGCGCCGGTCGGCGAAGGTCGGGGCCTCGGCGACACCGCGTTCGGCCAGGTGGCGGGCGAGCGCGTCCCCGCCCTCCTCCCGCAGGACGGACACGAGCCCCTCCGCGACCGCGCGGTAGTCGGGGGCCGGGGGTCGCAGGAAGGGCCCGGGCGCGTCGGCGACCGGCGGGCCGAAGGCCAGGTGCTGGCCGTCCGGGGTGCCCAGCACCGGGTCGTAGGTGGAGAACGACCAGCTCCACCCGGCCGCGGGGATGGCGCGGGGCGGGGTGAGCACGTCGTGCAGCATCCGGTGCATGCCCCACAGGAAGCGCAGCTGCACCGCCTGCCACAGGTCGGCCCGTTCGGGAGCCAGGGCGATGTGGATCGGTGCTTCGGGCCGGTACAGGGCGGCGGCCACCGCGCCCACCAGGAGGGGTTCGCCCCCGACGGTGGTCTCGGCGGCGCGCCGGTCCCGGGTGCGCACGGCCCCGGGTGCGGCGGTGCGCTCCCAGGGCTCGGGCGTGGGCAGGGCGTCCATGGTCGCCCAGCCCGGCTCCGGCGGGCGGCGCGGGGCCGGGCGGGTGTGGGGATTCTCGTGCAGGGAGAGCAGCCGCGGCAGGGTCAGGCCGTGCGCGGGCCCCACGATCGCCCAGGCGTGCGCGGACCGGACGTCGCCGGGCCAGCGGTAGACCAGCGCGGCCTGCCCGTCGGGGTAGGCGCGCGCCCAGAGGGTCTCGGGGTACTCCCCCGGGTCGGTGTCGGGCAGCGCGGAGCGGTAGTCGGCGGTGAGCGCGGGGACGAGGCGGTCGCGCCAGGAGCGCAGGACGGGCTGCTCGGCCTCGGGGAGGGAGGAGGCGGCCGGTCCGGGTCCGAACCGGCCGAGGAGGGTGGGTTCGGCCCAGGCGAAGTGGATCTGGTGGTACGTGCTGTCGGGCAAGTCGCCCCTCCCACGGGTTCGCGGACCGAGGCGGCGCGGCCGCTCCGCCGCCACTAGGGAAGGTATCCGGTCAAAGGATGGTGAAAACCGCGCATGAATACTTATGAGGTGTTACACGTGGTTTGTCCGGGACTGGTGACCGGCCCCGGCCATGCCCGCCCTTCCGGGCAGGCGACAGACGGCAGACAGCAGGCGGGGCCGGGACGTCCACAGGGTGAGGGACTGGCTGGTGCCGCACAGTGGAGACGGCCTAACCTTGGTCCGGGGGCGCTGCGCCTCGCCTGTGGACGCCGCGTGTACCCCCGATTCCAGTGTGACCGACCGCCCTCTCTCCCGCCAGGTCGCGACCTCGCCCTGTGGACAACGCCGCACCGCACGCGGCCCCGCCCCACCCCGGTGGCGGAGCGGGCTGGCAGCGGAGCGGGCCGGGTACCGCGCGGTCCGCAGGAGCAGCCGTCCCAGCACCACCGGGGGTGCCCGCACCGGTGCACGGCGTTCGGCCCGTCCCCGGCTACCCCGCCTCGGCCATGCGCCTCCACTGCTCGTCGCTGAGCACCAGGTCGGTGGCCTCGATCGCCTCGTCCAGCTGTTCCAGGGAGCTCACCCCCACCAGCGGCACCACCTTCGGGTCACTGCCCATGAGCCAGGCGAGCACGACCTGGTTGCGGGTGGCGCCGGTCTCGCGGGCGACCTCGTCCAGGACGGCCAGGCGGGCTGGGGTCCCCGGGTGGTCGTAGGCCCGGTCCAGCTCGGCGGCCTTCTCCGGACGGGTGTAGGCGCCCCACAGCAGCGAGGTGTAGGCGACCAGCGTGTACTCGCGGCCCTCGGCGGCCTCGGCTCGGACGAAGTCCAGGAGTTCGGGCGTGGCGTGCATGTGGCCCGCGGACCGCAGCGGCAGGTCGAGGCGGGGCTGGAGGTAGCTGTACCGGTACTGGAGCACGCGGGGGCGCGGCCACCCCCGGGCCTCGGTGACGGCGCGGGCCCTCTCCAGCTTCCAGGCGCGGTGGTTGCTCAGCCCCAGGTGGGCGACGGCGCCCTCGCCGACCAGGGCGGCGAAGGCCTCCAGGGTCTCCGGGAGCGGGGTTCTGGGGTCCTCGTTGTGGGCGTAGAGCACGTCCAGGCGGTCCATTCCCAGGCGCTCGCGGCTGCGCTCGGCGGCCGTCGCCACGGCCCGCGCCGACAGTCCCTCCTTGGTCTCCGCGCCGGTGCCGGGCACGGTGGGCTGCGCGCCGAGCTTGGTGGCGATGACCACCTCGTCGGTGACGCCGCGCTCGCGCCGCCAGCGGCCCAGGAAGGTCTCGCTCTCGTGCCCCTCGAAGCCCTCCACCCAGTACTGGTAGCAGTCCGCGGTGTCCACGAAGGTGCCCCCGGCCGCCACGAAGCGGTCGAGCAGCGCGGCGGAGGTGGCGTCGTCGGTCTCGCTGCCGAACTTCATCGCGCCCAGGCACAGGGCGCTGACACGGCGGTCGCCGATGGTGGTGTAGCGCATCAGGAGGTCTCCTTGAGGGGTTCGGGGGCGCGGGCGGCGAGCACGCCGCGGTAGTAGTCGATCTTGTGCTGGATCACCGTCTGGCACCGGCGCATCTCCTCCATGCGCTCGTCCAGCCGCTCCTGGTGGCCCTGGAGCAGGTCCAGGCGGTCGGGAACGGTGTGCTCGCCCTCGCGGATGAGCTCGGCGAACTCGCGCAGCCGGACGATGGGCATGTCGGTCTCGCGCAGGCACCGGATCATGTCGAGCAGTTCGACGTCGTCGGCCCGGTAGCGGCGGTGCCCGCTGGGAGAGCGCTCGACCCGGCGGAGCAGTCCCGCCTTCTCGTAGTAGCGCAGGGTGTCCAGGGTGAGGTCGAAGCGCTGCGCGACCTGGCCCGGCGTGTAGTAGTCCCTCATGAACAGAAAGCATGGGACCTGGAGCGCACTCCAGGTCAAGGGAGGGAACGAAAAAGCCGTCTAGGTCTCGCTGGCGCGGATGGCGCCGACCACCGCGGCGGTGAGGTCGTCGATGATCTCCTCCTCGCCGACCTCGGGGTGCTCCAGCCACCACTCCCCCGCCGCCTGCACCATGCCTACGACGGCGTGCGCGACGATCTGGGAACGCGGGCGGTCGCCGACGCGCCGTTCGGCGACGAGCTGGTCGGCGAGCTCCTCGCCCAGGCGGCGGACCATCATGCCCAGGTCGCCGCGGGTCCGGGAGTCCTCGGAGGTGGCCCGGTCCATCAGGAACCGGTAGAGGTTGAGGTTCTGGGAGATCATCGACAGGTAGGCGCCGACCGTGGCGCGGGCCCGGACCTCGAACTCGGTGTGCTGGTGCAGCTCCTCGCGGATGCGCTCGATGAGCGGGTCCACGTGGCGCCGGGCGAGCGCCCGGTACAGGCCGCCCTTGTCACCGAAGTGCCGGTACAGGATCGGTTTGCTGATCCCGGCCTCGGCCGCGATGACCACCATCGACGCGTCCGGGCCGTCGCGCTGGATCACCCGGTCGGCCGCGTCCAGGATGGCGCGGCGCCGCTCGGGGTCGCGTCCGCGCGCGCCCCGCCCTCCGCGCGGGGCCGAGGCCTGCGGCGCGGGCGCGCCGGAGGCGTCACTGCTGTCGGTCAGCGCGGTCGGCCGCGCGCGTTCGAGTGCCACAAGGGTTCACCGTAGCGGCTCGCGGAGCCCCGGATCAGGCCCGGAGCGCGATCCAGGTGGCCCTCGCCAGGGCCAGGAGGCGGCCCTCGCCGTCGTGGAGGGCGCTGGCGGTGGTGATCTTACGGCCGTCGACCGCCTCCAGGTACCCCATCACCACGTGGGCCTCACCGATCCTGGGCAGCTCGTCCACGCGGACGGTGATGCGGCCCAGGAGGGCGGGACGGCCGGAGATGGCGCTGGACCAGCCGCCGGGGCAGTCCAGTGCGGCCCACACCTGGGCGGGACCGACCGCGCCGGAGCCCTCGTCCAGGGACGGGTGCGGGGTCCAGGCGCAGGCGACGGTGTTGCCGACCCCGTCGGGGCCGGTGCCCGGGCGCACGGAACCGGCGAACAGGCGCAGGCCCTCGCCCTCGGCGCGTTCGGGGCCGCAGCTGTAGCAGCGCGGGAAGGGGTGGTCGGTCAGGCCCGCGTAGCGCTCCTCGGCCTCGCGGGCCTCGGGCACGGTGACGGGGCCGCCGGGAATGGCGGAGTCACGGGGGAGGTCGGCGGTCACCGCCTCGGCCACCAGGTGGGCGTCCTCCCCGGCGCCGGGGTCGGTCAGGTGCAGGGCGCCCTCGGGGCCGCTCTCCACCGTCAGCGGGCGGCCCAGGGGCGGCGGGGTGCGCAGGGTGACCCGCACGGCCGGTCCGCCGACGGAGGTGAGCCGCGCGGCGAGCAGTCCGGCGGTGTAGCCGCCGTTGCCCGAACCGTCGGGGCCGTTGTATCCGATGGGGATGGTGAGGGTGGGGGCGCCGTTGCCCGCGGTGGCGTTCATGCGAGCCAGGTTAGAGGTCGGATGTCCGGACCGGGAAGCCCTGCCGCCGGGCGGGGGCCGGACGTCGACCCGCGTGACGGCCCCGCCGTCGCCGGTCTCGGGAAAGGCCGGGGCGAACGTGTTCCCGTCCGCGAGCACACCGCTGCCCCGACGGGCCTCCTCGGGCCCGAGCGCGGTCGAGCCGCCGTAGGAGAGGTTCTGGCTGCGACGTCACTCTCCCCCCGGCGATCGGCCCGGTCACGGCCTCCGTTCCGCCCGCGCCCTCCGGAACCGGGGCCCGGCGTCCGGACCGCTCAGCCGCCCAGCTGCCGGGAGGTCTCGCCGACGTTCTCGGTGAGCGTGCGGACGTTGTCGGCGACCTCGGGGGCCTCCCCGGTGAGGGCGAGGAGGCCGTCGTGGGTCTCGTGCACGCACCGGGGCGAGGGCATACTCCCCATGTCGAGCCGGTGCAGGGGGCGGGGGTAGAGGTTCCAGGTGCCCGGGACGGTCAGCACGGCGATACTCCCCACCTCCTCGGTGTCGCCCCCGCTCTCGTGCAGGGTGATCCGGACCAGGGCGACGCCCCCGCCCAGGTCGTTGGCGCCCACGGGGAGTTCGAGCGCCTCCGCCTTCTTGGGCTCCAGGGCGTAGGCGATGTCGGTGGAGGACTCCTCGCCCACCGCGGGCAGGTCGATCTCGTAGGAGGCCGTCACCTCGACGGGTCCGCCGACGCCGTCGACGCACTCGGTGACCGGGACGAAGTCCTCGGTCCGGACGGTGATCCGCTCGAACACCTTCAGGTCGTCGGAGTCGTTCCTGAGGACCACGGTGAGCACGGTGGCGTGGACCTCCGCGTCCTGGGCGGCCGTGTCCTGGGCCGGGTCGGTGACCTGTCCGCCGACGACCTGCGAGCCGTCGGCGGACAGCTCCACGACCTCCAGGGCGCCGCGCCCGAGCCAACCGCCTCCGCCCCACACGACGGGGACGGCCGCCAGGAGGGCGGCCAGCACGGTCGCCCACGCCACGGTCCCCCCGGACGGCTTCCAACCTCGTGCGCCTCGGGGCCCGCGCCGTCCGCGGCCCGCGGAGGCCCCCTGTCCGTCGGTCGGTGCCATGTGCGCTCCCGGTCTGAGGGCGGCTCCCGGCCGCCGGGTCGGTGTGCCCCG
The DNA here is from genome assembly GCF_000381685.1 of Nocardiopsis sp. CNS-639. Lineage (NCBI taxonomy): Bacteria > Bacillati > Actinomycetota > Actinomycetes > Streptosporangiales > Nocardiopsidaceae > Nocardiopsis > Nocardiopsis sp. CNS-639. The sequence goes on along the minus strand of NZ_KB906861.1, from coordinate 107,203 downwards.
GTGCGGGGCGGGTTCAGTCGGTGGTCGGCGCCGCGGGGACCGGGGTCGGCGGGGTCGGTCCCGTGGTCGTCCCGTGCGTGTCGGTGGCCTGCTCGTCCTGGATCCTGACGCACACGGGCTCGTAGGCCAGGTCCGGCAGCTCGCGCTCCCACTCCCCCGGCCCGAGGAGGACGGGCGCGCCCGCGCAGCGCGTCTCCAGCGCGATGGTGAGCGCCTCCTCGTCGAGGTAGGGGGCGTGGGGGTCGCGGCTCAGGTCCCACAGCGCGGGGTCGCCGTCGGTGGGGGCCGCGGCCACGACGTGGAGGCCGGACGTCGTCCTGGGGGCCGCGACCAGCGCGATCCTGCCCGGAACGGTGACCGAGTCCGTCCGCCGGTAGTCCAGGACCGCGACCGGCGGCGACTCCCACAGGACCAGTTCGTCGGACCCGACCGCCGGTTCCGCGGTGACCAGGGCCGCGGCGTTGCCCTGGGCGGCCGGGCCCGCGTGGGTGTCCGCGTGCTGGTGCCGGCTGGGCCGGGTGGAGGGCTCGTCGCAGAAGACCCCCGTGCAGTACTGGGGCGTGTCCACCGGGCCGTCGCCGTGCTGGACCGCCTCGACGGACACCACGAAGACGCCCTCGTCGCCGGTCACCGGGATCGTGTCGTGGCCCACCGGCGCGGGCGCGAGCCGAAAGCCCCCGCCGGGGAAGCCGACCGCGCCCAGGTCCGTCTCGCCGATGGACGCCCGGGTGGTGGCGTCCCACAGGCCGAGGACCCCGTCGTCGGTCAGGGTGACCAGGGTCCTGGTGTGTCCGGTCATGCCCAGGGAGACGAGCCGCTCCTCCTGGGCGACCCGGGGCCCGGCCTCCCAGGTCCCGGTGTCCCACAGCCGCGCGCCGCCCTCGGCCGTTCCCAGCGCCAGGTACTGGGCCTCCAGGAACGAGCCCCGCCAACTGCTGACGAAGACCGCGCCCGAGGCGTCTCCGGTGTCCAGGCGGGCCCGCTCGGTTCCGGAGTCGACGTCCCACACCACGGCGCCGCCCCCGCCGTGCCGGGCCGCGACCAGGAGGCCCTCGGTGTCCAGGGCGACCTCCTCCACGGCGCCGGGCGCCCGCTGGTCGAGGACGGTGTCGCCGGTGTAGACGTCCCAGACCAGGATCCGCCCTCCCTCGGTGCCCCCGGCGAGGAACCGGCCCTGGTAGGCGAAGGCCAGGGCGCTCAGGGATTCGCCGCCGCTGTCCAGGTCCATGACCCGGTGCGGCTCGGCGAGGCGTGCCATCGCCGCCGCCGAGGCGTCGGTGTGGGCCAGGCCCGCCGCCTCCAGCGCGAGCGCGCTGGACAGACGGGGGTCCCCGGTCGCGGTGTCCAGGGAGCGCGCGGCGAGGACGTCGGCCAGGCGTTCGCGCTCCCCGGCGTCCAGGTCCGACACCGAGCGGGGCGGGGCGTCCGCGCTCCCGTCGTCGGCGGAGGGGAGGCAGGAGGCGCCCAGGCACAGGAGCAGGGGGAGCGCGAGAAGGAGGCGGACGGAGGCCGTCCGAGGGGGCGTGGAGGGAACTCGAACCCGGGGGAAGGGTAGGCCCATGCCCTCAGTCTAGGCCGCGGATCCCCGCCAGCGCAGGGGTTTCGGCCGCCGAAACCGCCCGGTCACGCTCCGGAGCGCACCGCAGGGCGCCCGGGCCGGAAGGGCCGCTCCGCCACCGAACGCCGTCAGGGCCCAAAGGAGCCCGGGGCGCCCCGCGCTCGGGCACGGCGTTGTGGCAGGCGAAGTCAACTGTTACCGTTGGTAACACATACTGACCCCCTCCCCCGGAGGGCCCCCGACAAAGGATGTGAGCGCATGAGTGAGGCCACCGCGCCCGGCTTCAGCCTGGAACTGAGCGAGGACGTCCGCGAGGTCCGGGACTGGACCCACGGGTTCGCCGCCGACGTCATCCGCCCCGCCGCCGCCGAGTGGGACGAACGGGAGGAGACCCCCTGGCCGATCATCCAGGAGGCCGCCAAGATCGGCCTGTACTCCCTCGACTTCTTCGCCAACCAGTGGCTGGAGCCCAGCGGCGTCGGCATCCCCGTGGCCTTCGAGGAGCTGTACTGGGGTGATCCGGGCATCGCCCTGGCCATCACCGGCACCGGCCTGGCCGCGGTGTCCGTCGCCGCCAACGGCACCCAGGAGCAGCTCTTCGAGTGGACGCCGCAGATGTTCGGCACCCCCGACGACATCCGGCTCGCCGCGTTCTGCTCCTCCGAGCCCGACGCGGGCAGCGACGTCTCGGCCATCCGGACCCGCGCCGTCTACGACCAGGCCAAGGACGAGTGGGTGCTCAACGGCACCAAGACCTGGGCGACCAACGGCGGTATCGCCGACATCCACGTCGTGGTCGCCTCGGTGGAGCCCGAGCTCGGCTCGCGCGGGCAGGCCACGTTCATCGTGCCGCCCAACACACCCGGGCTCAGCCAGGGACAGAAGTTCGCCAAGCACGGCATCCGCGCCTCGCACACCGCCGAGGTGGTCCTGGACGACGTGCGCGTGCCCGGCTCGTGCCTGCTGGGCGGCAAGGACAAGCTCGACGAGCGCCTGGCCCGCGCCCGCGAGGGCAGGGGGTCCAAGGGACAGGCCGCCATGAAGACCTTCGAGGCCTCCCGCCCGACGGTCGGCGCGATGGCGGTGGGCTGCGCCCGCGCCGCCTACGAGTACGCCCGCGACTACTCCACCCAGCGCGAGCAGTTCGGCCGCCCGATCGGCGAGAACCAGGGCGTGGCCTTCACCCTGGCCGAGATGGCCACCCGCATCGACGCGGCCCGCCTGCTGGTGTGGCGCGCGGCGTGGATGGCGCGCAACGACAAGGACTTCGACAGCGCGCAGGGCTCGATGAGCAAGCTCTACGCCAGCGAGACCGCCACGTTCGTCACCCAGAACGCGGTACGCATCCTCGGCGGCAACGGGTACACGCGCGACTACCCGGTGGAGCGTTGGCACCGCGACGCCACGATCTTCACCATCTTCGAGGGCGCCAGCGAGATCCAGAAGCTCATCATCGGCCGCGCCGTCACGGGCCTGCCGGTGCGCTGAGGCCCCGGCGGTCCGCCGCGCGGCGGCATGCGCGGAAGAGGGGGGTCGGCGCGCGCCGCCCCCCTTTTCCGCGTCCCCCGCCGGGCCCGTCGCTCAGTCGGCGCTGTGTTTCTCCAGGAAGGTGTAGACGTCGTGCTCGTCCACGCCCGGGAAGGTCCCCGAGGGCAGCGCCGAGAGCACGTGGGAGTGCGCGCGGGCCGACGGCCACACGTTGCCCTCCCAGCGCGCGGCCAGCTCGGCGGGCGGGTGCACGCAGCACTCGCCGTTGGGGCAGTTGGACTTGGTGCGGTTGGTGGTCTCGCGCCCGCGGAACCAGCGCGACTCCTTGTAGGGCACGCCCAGGGTGATGGCGAAGTTGCGCTCGCGGCTGGGGTCCACGTGCGCCACGCACCAGTGGGTGCCGTTGGGCTTGTCCGTGTACTGGTAGTAGATCGAGTAGCGGTCCGGCGAGGCGAAGACCTGTCGCCCCGACCACTGGCGGCACATGCGCTGGCCCTCGATGGCCCCGGTGTCGTCGGTGGGGAAGACGAGGCCGTCGTTCTCGTAGGCCTTGTAGATGATGCCGGTCTCGTCGTTGCGGATGAAGTGGCAGACCAGGTCCAGGTGGCGGTGGGCCAGGTTGGTGAACCGGTGCGCGGCCATCTCGTAGGAGACCGAGTACACGTCGCGCAGGTCCTCCACCGACAGGTCGCGGGCCTGCTTGGCCTCCTGGAGGTAGCGCACGGCGGTGGACTCGGGGATGAGGACCGCGGCGGCGAAGTAGTTGGCCTCCACCCGCTGGCGCAGGAAGTCGCCGAAGTCGCGCGGCCTGCCGTGGCCCAGCACGACGTGGCCCAGGGTCTGGAGCAGGATCGTGCGCGGGCTGTGCATGCCCAGCGTGGTCTCGCGCTTGAGGTAGATGCGCCGGTTGACGTGGTCGGTGAGGGAGCGCACCGAGCGGGGCAGGTCCTGCACGTACTTGAGGGAGAACCCGTGGTGGGTGGCGATGGCGAGGATCTGCCCCTGTGACAGGGCCCCCGCGGTGTAGTTGACGGCGTCGAGGGTCTGGGCCGCCGCCTTCTCGATGTGCTCGAAGTAGTTGCCGCGCTCGCGCATCTGGCGGCGCAGGTCGGCGTTGGCCCGGCGGGCCTCCTCGGGGGTGGCCGTCGGCTTGGCGCTGCGCCGCCGGAGCTCCCCGTACAGGCCCACGATGTGTTCGAGCACGTCGTTGGGGACCCGCTTGCCGATCCTCAGGTGCGGCAGGTTCAGATCCTGGTAGAGCGTGTCGCGCTGTGCCTCCTCGACCGCGATCTCCAGCTGCGCGCGGCGGCTCGGGGGCTGCTTGGACAGCAGTTCCTCCACCGAGACGCCCAGTGCCGAGGCCAGGGAGGTGAGGAGGGAGAGCTTGGGCTCGCGCTTGCCGTTCTCCAGCAGGGAGAGCTGGGAGGGGGCCCGGCCGACGCGTTCGCCCAGGTCGGAGAGGGTGAGGCCGCGTGCCCGCCGCAGGTGGCGGAGCCGCTGACCAAAGGTGACGAGATCCAGGTCACCTGTCAAAGACGGTATTTCTTCAGCACCAAAGTACGCCATGGCTTCATAGTACGGAAAGAAATGTCGATCTTCGCAAGATTTCCCATGGAAAAGCCTCGGAAGTTGCCCAAGAATCTAGTTACCGGCGGGGAACTTACCGCTCAGGGCTCACCCCCTGGCTCTGACCCGGCCTTCTCGACCGGTGTGAACACTTGGGGACTACACGTAAGGCGGGATCGAACATGGGCACCAGCGCTCGACGACAGGAAGCCAGCGCCGCACTCCAGCGCGACTGGGAGACCAACCCCCGGTGGGCCGGTATCGAGCGCACCTACTCCGCCGACGACGTGGTCAAGCTCCGCGGTTCGGTCACCGAGGAGCACACCCTGGCCCGCCGCGGCGCGGAACGCCTGTGGGACCTGCTCCACACCGAGGACTACGTCAACACCCTCGGCGCCCTCACCGGCAACCAGGCGGTCCAGCAGGTCCGCGCCGGACTGAAGGCCATCTACCTCTCCGGCTGGCAGGTCGCGGCCGACGCCAACCTCTCGGGCAACACCTACCCCGACCAGAGCCTGTACCCGGCCAACTCGGTCCCGGCCGTGGTCCGCCGCATCAACAACGCGCTGATGCGCGCCGACCAGATCACCTGGGCCGAGGGCGACGACAGCGCGCCCGAGTGGCTCGCCCCGATCGTGGCCGACGCCGAGGCCGGGTTCGGCGGCGTCCTCAACGCCTACGAGCTGATGCGGGGCATGATCGCCTCCGGCGCGGCGGGCGTGCACTGGGAGGACCAGCTGGCCTCCGAGAAGAAGTGCGGCCACCTGGGCGGCAAGGTCCTCATCCCCACCGGGCAGCACGTCAAGACGCTCAACGCCGCCCGCCTGGCCGCGGACGTCGCCGGCGTCCCGTCCCTGGTCATCGCGCGGACCGACGCCCAGGCCGCGACCCTGATCACCAGCGACGTCGACGAGCGCGACCAGCCCTTCATCACGGGCGAGCGCACCGCCGAGGGCTTCTACCGCTTCCGCAACGGCGTCGAGGCCTGCGTGGCGCGCGGCCTGGCCTACGCCCCGCACTCGGACCTGCTGTGGATGGAGACCGCCACCCCCGACCTGGAGGTGGCCCGCGACTTCGCCGAGCGGATCAAGGCCGAGTACCCGGACCAGATGCTGGCCTACAACTGCTCGCCGTCCTTCAACTGGAAGCGGCACCTGGACGACGCGACCATCGCCAAGTTCCAGCGCGAGCTGGGCCACATGGGCTACAAGTTCCAGTTCATCACCCTGGCGGGCTTCCACTCGCTCAACTACTCGATGTTCAACCTGGCCAAGGGCTACGCCCAGAACGGGATGACCTCGTACGTCGAGCTCCAGGAGGCCGAGTTCGCGGCCGAGTCGCAGGGCTACACCGCCACCCGCCACCAGCGCGAGGTCGGTACCGGCTACTTCGACTCCATCAGCACGACCATCTCCCCCGAGGCCAGCACCACGGCTCTCACCGGCTCCACCGAGGAAGACCAGTTCTCAGCGGCTCACTGACACTGGTCTTCGTTCCCAGGAGGCCGTCCCTCCCCGCTTTCGTGGCTGGGGCGGGGCGGGCGGCCTCCGCCCCCTAGCCGTCGGCCATGCGCGCTCCGTGTCACACGCGCATGGCCGGCGGCTCGTCCTGTGCGCGGCGTCCGCCGTGTCCGTTGCCGGTCTCCCTGAACGCGGGTCCGGCCCCCGCGGGGACGGGGGCGCCCCGACCGCCCGCGCGGCCGGGTCCTAGGCTGGCCGCTGCACGGGGCCGCGCCCCCGCGGCCCGCCCGCAGATCCGGAGGTCTGGCGTCAGCTTCTCGGCCTTGAAGGACCGAGCTTGCAGCTCTTCCACACACTTGGCAGGTGTGCTTCAGGCCGCGTCGTCGGCAGCGTGACTCACTGCCCAGCCCGCCACACCCCTGGAGGAGATGTTGCGGGCTGCGTTCACATCGGCGTGCTCAGCGAAGCCGCACGACGTGCATCGGAAAGTGGCCTGGCTCGGCCGGTTCCTCTTGTCGACGTGGCCACACGCGCTACACCCCAGGGAGGTGTAGGCCGGGTCCACGTACACCACCGGCACTCCGAGCCGTTTCGCCTTGTAGGCGATGTAAGCGCCCAGTTGAGCGAAGGACCAGGAGTGCAGCGTGACCCGCTGGGGCTTGCGTAGCCGTGCCCTCTTGCGGATGCCACCCAGGTCTTCCAGGGCGACACCCTGACAGGTGCGTTGAGCCTCGGTCACGATCTGCTTGGCGATGCGGTGGTTGGTGTCGGCCGCGAACCGCGCCTCGCGGCCCGAGAGGCGGCGCAGGACACGCTTGGCGGACTTGGTTCCCTTCTTCTGGAGACGGCGCCTGAGGTGGCGGTTGCGGTGGCGGACCTGGTTGACCTGCTTGCCCGAGTGAACGGTGCCGTCGCTGGTGGTGGCGATGTTCGCGATGCCGAGGTCCACACCCACGAAACCTTCGGGGGTGTACTCGTCGGCCTCGGGAACCTCGCAGGTGGCGTACAGGTAGAAGCTGTTGCCGCGCCGCACGAGGTCGGATTCACCCCGCCGGTACTGGGCGAGCGTCTTGGCCTGGTCGGGCGAGCACGCGAACGGCACGCCCTTCACCCGGCCGTGCACGGTCCAGATCGACACCGTGTGCGCGTCTATCTGCCAGGACAGGCACCGGTCGTCGAACGGCTGCGCGGCGTCCTTGCGGAACCGAACCGGCGTGTTCTCCACCCGGGTACGCCGCTTGGACCCCTCACAGCCGTGGTTTCCGGCTTTGAGGTTGGCCTTCAGCGTGGCATAGGCCCCGGCGACCTTGCGTGCACAGTGGATCGCCGGTTGCGCGGACAACCCCATCGCTTTGAGGTCGTCGTAGACCAGCCGCTGCAACGGTGTCTTCGCCTTCACCCCGGACTCGTGCGCACGGCGCGAGACGCGGTTGGCCGCCTGGTTGCACAACTTCAGCGTCTCCCACAGCGTCGCCTCCTGGGCGGCGCCGGGGAGCAGCTTCACCTGCACAACGATCTTCACACCCACAGGTTACCGTCTTATCCATGTCACCAAGGTGGAAACCAGATCCCAATGTCAGGCGTGGAAGAAGCGTTGTATCCGACCTTCATGCTCATCTTGTCTTCGTCACCAAGTACCGGCGTGGTGTCCTCACCGACCAGACGCTGGCCCACTGCGAACAGGTCATGCGGCAGGTGTGCGAGACCATGGGAGCTGAGTTGCGCGAGTTCAACGGCGAGGATGACCACGTCCACCTGCTCGTGCACTACCCGCCCAAACTCCCTGTCTCGACACTGGTCAACCGGCTCAAGGGCACCTCGGCGCACTACCTGCGCAAGCAGTTCCCCGACCACGTGCGACAGTTCCTGTGGGGCAACCACTTGTGGTCGCCGTCCTACTTCGCCGCCTCGTGTGGGGACGCGCCGCTGTCGGTGATCGCTGAGTACATCGACCAGCAAAAACGCCCAGAATGACCGCCCGTGCGGGTGAGGGAAGCGATTCCTCCCGGCCATGAACGGCCGGGGTTCCTCGCTAGGAGATGTTGAAGGCGTTCGAACCGCTCCTCACCGCCCTGGCCGCACTGCGCCGGGTGCTCGCCGTGGGTGCCCTGGCCACCGTCGTGGTCCTGGGCACCGCGGCCTGCGACGACCTCATGCCCAACGTGGACGTCGAACAGGGCGACGACGGAGACGACGGTGGAGATGACGGCGGGGACGACGGAGACGACGGCGGTGATGACGGGGACGACGACGGCGACGAGGGCGATGACGGCGACGACTGAGCCCGCGCCCCGCTGACCCGAGCGCGCCCGGGCGCGCTCGGGCGGCGGCGCGGGTCGGCTTCCCCTCCTCCGCGCGTTCGGACCCCTCCCCCGTCCGCCGGGCGGCGTGGCCCCGCCACACCGCGGCCTGTCACTCTCCGCGCTTTCCTGGCCACGGACACGGAACACGCCCTAGTGTGGGTCACGGACGGATAACACCCGACTCGTGCCCGCCGCCCAGGCCCGGGCGGACCCCCGGCACGAACCGCGACCCGAGGGAGTCAGCGATGAGCTTCGAGGACATCAGCAGCCGGACCCTGACCGCCCTGCGCCGGGCGCTGGCGGGCTCGGCGATCGCCGCCGTGGCCGTGTTCGGCGTCGCGGCCTGTGAGGACCCCGAGGGGGCCGACGCCCCGACCGTGGACACGCCGGGCGACGACCAGGGCGACGAGGACGACGGCGGCCAGGAGAACAACCAGGACGGCGGAGAGGACGACGACGGCGGGAACGAGGACAACGGCGGCGAGGGCGACATGGAGAACAACGACAACGACTGACTGCCCCCCGCGCAGCGGCAGCACGTGCCGGGGCGGGGCCCGGGGGCCCGCCCCGGCACGCCCTCGGCCCGCCCCGCTGCCCCAGGTCACCGGCCCCCGCCGACAGCGCGTACATTGCAACGCGTGACCGACAAGACCCGCACCCCGGACGCCGAACTGCCCGCGGGGGCGCCGCCCGCCCCCTCCGCCCCCGTCGAGCGCGGCCTGCTGCGCTGGGAGATCCTGTGCGTGCTCGCCCTGTCGCTGGGCGCCGCGGCGGTCTCGGCGACCATCTCCTTCCTCGGCGTGCTCACCGAGCCCCAGTCACTGGCCGAGCAGACCGCCAGCCTGGTGCGCCCCCGAGCGGACGAGGAGCGCCCCTGGCTGGACCTGTCGTGGCAGCTGTTCGCGCTGGCCAACGCCCTGGTCCCGGTGCTGCTGGTGGCCTACCTCCTGCGCCGCTCGGGCGACTCCTCGGCCACGATCGGCTTCGACGTGCGCCGTCCCGGCTTCGACCTGGGCACCGGCGCCCTGCTGGCCGCGCTGATCGGCCTGAGCGGCCTTGCGCTGTACGTGGTCTCCTGGCAGCTGGGGCTGACGGTCACGATCAGGCCCAGCACCCTGGCCGGGAACTGGTGGGACGTGCCCGTCCTGGTGCTCCAGGCGGCCAAGAACGGGATCCTGGAGGAGGTGATCGTGGTCGGCTACCTGCTGCACCGGCTGGGGCAGCTGGGGTGGACGCCGTGGAAGGCGGTGCTGGCCAGCTCGGTGCTGCGCGCCTTCTACCACCTCTACCAGGGCGTCGGGATGTTCTTCGGCAACCTGGTGATGGGGCTGGTCTTCGGCTGGTTCTACCTGCGTTACGGACGCGTGATGCCCCTGGTGGTGGCGCACACGGTCATCGACGTCGTGGCCTTCGTCGGCTCGGTCTACCTCATCGGCCGTCTGGACTGGCTGCCCTCGTGAGGCCGCGTGCGGCGATGGCGTCCTCCAGGTAGCGGGGACGGCCCAGGAACAGGCCCGTGGCCAGGTTGACCACGGCCAGCACCGCCAGCAGGAGCAGGGGCGCGTGCCAGCCGCCGCTGACCTCGCGCAGCAGTCCGAACAGGAAGGGCCCCGCCCCGCCCATGAGGTAGCCCAGGCTCTGGCTGACGGCCGAGAGCGCCGCCGTCCCCGCCCCGGTGCGGGTGCGCAGCGCGAAGGCGGTCAGGGCGAAGACGAAGCTGCCCATGCCGATCCCCACGAGCGTGGTCCAGGCCCACACCCCCGACAGCGGGGCGAACCACAGCCCGACCAGGCCCACGAGGTAGGCGGCGGAGAAGGCCAGCACGAAGGGGCGCTGGTCGCTGGTCCGGGTCAGCAGCGTGGGCAGCACCAGGGACATGGGGATGCCCAGGACGGTGAGGTAGGACAGCGCCAGGCCCGCGGTCTGGGCGTCCATGCCCTGGTCGCGCAGCATCTGCGCGTACCAGCCGAACATGATGTAGGCGACCGAGGACTGGGTGCCGAAGTAGAGGACGGACTGCCAGCCCAGGCCGGTGCGCAGCACCTGGCCGAAGCCCAGTGCCTGGGAGGCGTCGCCGCGCGCGGGCTCGTGGCGCAGCACCAGCAGCCAGGGGACGGCGGCCACGACGCCGAAGAGGGCGTAGGCGCCCAGGGCCGCGCGCCACTCGCCGGTGGACTGCTCCAGGGGCACGGTGGCCGCGGCGGCGATGGTGGTGCCCAGCGCCAGGCCGGTGGTGTACACGGTGGTCATGAGGCCCACGCGGTCGGGGAAGTGCTCCTTGACCAGGGCGGGCAGGATGACGTTGCCGACCGCGCCGCCGGACAGGGCCACCACGCTCAGGGCCAGGAACATCCACGGCTCGGGGGCCGCGGCCCGGGCGGCGAGGCCGACGGTGAGGGCGATGAGCGCGTAGACCAGCAGGTGGTGCTCGCCCAGGCGGCGGCCCAGGACGGGGGTCAGACCGCCGAAGAGCGCGAAGCACAGCACGGGCAGGGTGGTGAGGATCCCCGCGCCGACGGCGGTCATGCCCAGCCCGGCGGTGACCTCGTCGAGCACGGGGCCGACGCTGGTGATGGCGGTGCGCAGGTTCAGGGCCGCCAGGGCGATTCCGGCGGCGAGCAGCAGCAGTGCCGCGCGCGGGGGACGGCTCGGGGCGGTCCGGCCTGCGGCGGGGCCGCTCGTCACGGGGGTGCGGGGGGCTGGTCCGGCGCTCATGGAGGCGACTCGCAGAAATTCATAGGATGACCCGATGTACTTCATGAGGATAACGCATTATCGTTCGAAGCCAATTCCCGACCGCAACTGGTCTAAGCTCCGGCCTTAACCGTTCCGTACCTGTGCGCTGGCCCAGTCATCCGGCGACCCGCCCCTAGGAGGTATACGCGTGCCCCTCGCCTCGACACGCCGGACCGGTCTCGTCGACCAGGTCATCAGTCAGTTACGAGCACAGATCGACTCGGGCGAGTGGGGTGTGGGCGACCGCATCCCCACCGAGTCGGAGCTCTCCGACCAGCTGGAGGTGGGCCGCAACACCGTCCGCGAGGCGGTACGCGCCCTGGCCCACGCCGGGCTGCTGGAGATCCGCCAGGGGGCGGGCACCTTCGTGCGGGCCTCCAGCGAACTCGGCGGCGCCCTGCGGCGCCGCCTGGAGCGCTCCCGCCTGCGGGAGAACCTGGAGGTGCGCCGCGCGCTGGAGGTGGAGGCGGCCCGGCTGGCCGCGCTGCGCCACAGCGAGGAGGACATGGCCGACATCGACCGCGCCATGGCGCTGCGGGAGGCCGCCTGGCGCGAGCGCGACATGGGCGCGTTCGTGGAGGCGGACTTCACGTTCCACCGCGCGGTGGTCAACGCCACCCACAACACCCTGCTCATCGACCTGTACGACGACATCGCACAGGTGGTGTACGCGAGCATCGCGCACACGGCCTACGAACAGGGCGCCGAGGCGACCGACCGCCCCTCCTCGGCCACCGACGGCGTGGACCACTCCAAGCTGACCGAGGCGATCCGCGACGCCGACGCGGCCGGGGCCGCGCGGGAGGCCACCTGCTACATCGACGAGCTGCTCTCGTTCACCGAGGACTGAGCGGTCCGCGTCGGCCCACGTCCGACCGGGCGGCGCCCCCCAGGCCTGGGAGCGTTCCCACGCGCTTCCGGGCCGGTGCGCCCGCACCGGGTCCCGTCCGCCCCGGCGGGCCCGTGCGACCCCGGCGGGCACGCCGCGCGGCCGTGGCGTCCCGGGGTCGGGGGAACGCCTTCCGGCTCGCCCCAGAGCGTCACCGAGGGGCCTTGCGGCTCACTCCCGGGGGTCGCCCACGGCGGAGCGCGGCGAGAGCCGCGAACGGGCCGCAGGATGCCCCTCGGCGCCGCGCGCGGCGGTGTCGCGCAGGGCGCCCAGGGTCCGCGGGCGCCCCGGGCGCCGCGAGCGGTGCTCGGAGCGGTCCTCCCAGCCCGCGACCCGCGAGGGGTCCAGGCCGAGCAGGTCCAGGGTGCTCTCCCCCGCGTAGACGGCGTCGATGATCTCGCGTTCGCGCGAGATGCTGTCCACGGTCGCGGCGATGATGGAGCCGACCTGCCCCCGGGGCAGGCACACCACGCCGTCGTCGTCGGCGACGATCCAGTCGCCCCGGCGCACCGGCAGGGGTGCGGGACCGCCCGGCGTCATGCTGATCTGGCGGCCCACCGAGCCGCCCGCCTCGTGCGCGGCCTCGCGGACCGCGACCCCGGCCCCGAAGACCGGCAGCGCGCACCGGGCGATGGCCGCGATGTCGCGGACGCAGCCGTCCAGGACGATGCCCGCGACCCCGCGGGTGCTGGCGGCCACGGCCAGGATCTCGTCCACGTAGCCGTACTCGGCCTCCCCCGCGACGTCCACCACGAGGGCGGAGCCGGGCGGGGCCTGGGCCACCGCGACGTGGATGGCGAGGTTGTCCCCCGGGGTGCAGCGGACCGGGAAAGCGGTCGCCGCGAAGGCGGCCCCCGGCCAGACGGAGAACAGGTGCGTCCCGAACGGTCGGCCGCCGCACCGCGCGAGCGCCACCGTGCCCACAGCCGTCAACGTTTCCGCCAGTGCCACGTCAGCCTCCCACTACACCCGCGCCCGGTGCGGCCGGTACGGACCGACCCCTTCCCATACTCACCGGTAACTTAAGCGTGACGCAAGCCATGCACGCCGGAAACACGTAAAAATGCTACCGCTGGTTACAGATACGGACGGAAGAGGCCGCCCGCGCCTACCCAGCGTGCCCGCCACCGGGGTCACCGGCCCGCGGCGCGCCCCTCTCCGTGCGTCGCGCCGCGGATCGTCGGCCCCTAGGGCGCGACCCACTCCAGGGGACGGTCACCCCCCTTGCGCTCCTTGCGCACCGACAGGTGGTCCCAGGACTCCACGTAGCCGACCCCCGGGGTGGCGCGCACCCCCTCCAGCGCCTCCACCAGCTGGCAGCGGTCGGGCGCGGTGAGGGTGCCGATGACGTCGTAGCGCCCGAAACCGCTGGCCAGGAAGGAGATCCTGGGCATGTTCGCCAGCGCGGCCCCCAGCAGTTCGGCGTCGCCCCGGCAGCGCAGGCCGAAGCCCAGCCGCTCGTTGGCCCCCACCGCCGTGGGCTCCACCAGCGCGGTCACGTGCACCACGCCCGAGTCGAGCAGCCGCACCACCCGCGAGCGGGCCGCGGCCTGCGACAGCCCCACCTGGCGGGCGAGGTCCGCGTAGGAGGACCTGCCGTCCCTGAGCAGCTGCCGCACCAGGCGCCAGTCCAGGGCGTCCAGTTCGATGTCGCGCAGCTCCCGCACGCTGCTGTGGGCGTCCTTGAACACCGAGTTGGCGCGGAAGACCTCCGCGCCGTCCACCCCCGGCAGCGCGCGCAGCTCCGAGAGCTCCTTGGTCAGGGCGGCGTCGTCGGCGACCCGCACCTGCGCCACGGCCGGGAACCGCCCGGCCGAGTGCGCGGCGAAGGTCACCGCCTCCCTCTCCCCCAGCGCGTCCAGCATCGGCCCCACGGGGCCGCTGACGCGGAACGACACGTGGCTGAGGACCTCCATTCCCACGACCCCGGCGTGCAGCACCCCGACGATCCTGATCGCCCCGGACTGCACGAGCTGGCGCACTCTGGCGCGTACCGCGGTCCTCGACAGACCGACCCCGTCGGCCAGTGCCTGGAACGTCGCTCGGCCGTCCCCTTGCAGCGCGCGCATGAGCGCGGTGTCAACCGCATCGAGCACGATGGCTTGCCTTTCGTTCCCATGACGCCGCCCTTCCCCCGGACGACGCCCCCTCCTGCGGCCAGATCATCGCAGCTGCGGCGAGCGCGCACTACTGATCGCCAAAGAAATCGGTTGATCTCCCCCTTTGGCGGTGCCGGAGGGGTCGGCCAACGCCCCATCCACCGCGTGCGAGACACATAACAGACTTGTATAGAACATCCCTCATGACTGAGTAGCGGTGCACACAAACCCGCGCAAAGCGCCACACTGAGAACTGTCGGGCCCGCACACGCACCCCGCGGGCTCTCCACGCCCGGAGGAGGACGGCCCGCACGGTACGTCCGAAAAGCACGGGTAGGCCCGTAGGGGAATCGGACGACCCTTCTCCGGCGTGTACATAACAAAGGTTTCGGACACGAGTCCGTGCCCGCGGCGTGGCACCGCACGGCGACCGCGGCGGGAACAGCGAAGACAACGGGGCGGTCCGCCCCGCGGCTGGAGAGGAACCACCGGTGACAGCGGAGGACGATCAGCGGGACGAGGCGCCCGCGCGCCCGGGTACGGGCCGGGCGCTGCTGTGGACCGCGGCGTCGGTTCCCCTTCCCGGGCTGGCCCACCTGCGGATGCGCCGCAGGGTCGCGGGCGCGGTGATCCTGGGGGTCTACCTGGCCGGGATCCTGGGGCTGGTCGTGTGGGCGTGGCGACTGGGCGCCGACGAGGCGAACACCATGGCGCGGCTGGCCACCATGGCGCTCCAGGATCAGTGGCTGCTGGGAGCCATGGGCGTGGTGTTCGTCGTGGCGGTGCTGTGGTTGACGGTCATCGTGCACTCGTGGGTGATCACCCGGCCCGCCGGGGCGCCCCGGAACTCGCGGGTGCTCGGCGCGGCCGTGGTGCTGCTGCTGTGCCTGACCGTCGCGGCGCCCTCGGCGCTGGCGCTGCACGGCGGCTACACGGCCTACCAGACGCTGAACAGCGTCTTCCACGCCGAGGAGGACCCCCTCATGCCCCCGCACGACGAGGCCGACCCCTGGAACGGCCAGGAGCGGGTCAACGTGCTGCTGATCGGCGCGGACTCCGCGGACAACCGCTACGGGGTGCGCACCGACAGCATGATGGTGGCCAGCATGGACACCGCGACCGGCGACACCGTGCTGGTGGGTCTGCCGCGCAACCTGGAGAACGTGCACTTCCCCGAGGACAGCGCCCTGGCCGAGCGCTACCCCGAGCCCTACGGCTTCGACCTGCTGCTCAACGACGTGTACCAGACGGTGGCCGAGGAGCCCGAGGAGCTGGCGCTCAACCCGGACGCGGCCAACCCCTCCGCCGACACCCTCAAGAAGGTCATCGGGTACAACCTCGACCTGGAGATCGGCTACTACGCGATGGTCGACATGATGGGCTTCCGCGACCTGATCGACGCGATCGGCGGCGTGGAGGTGCTCATCGAGGAGCCGATCCCCTACGGCGTGCACGGCGGGGTGCTGGAGCCGGGCCTGCGCCGCCTCGACGGCCACGACGCGCTCTGGTACGGCCGCTCGCGGACCAACAGCGACGACTACGGCCGGATGGGCCGCCAGGGCTGCCTGATCAAGTACGTGGCCGAGCAGGTGGACCCGATGACCGTCCTGACGAGCTACCGCAGGCTCGCGGGCGCCACCGAGCGCACCCTGAGCACGGACATCCCCCAGGCCAAGGTGCCCGCGTTCGTCGAACTCGCCGACAGGGTCACCGACACCGGGAGCATGAGCACGTTCCAGCTGTCGCCGCCCCAGGTCAACACGGCCAACCCGGACTGGGAGCAGGTCAAGGCACTGGTCACCGAGGCCATCACCGGTGGTGGGCCCGAGGGCGACGACGTGGCCGCGGAGCCCTCCGGCGCCCCCTCCGAGGAGGAGTCCGCCGCGCCCTCCGAGCCGGCCGAGCCCACGGAGGACGACGGGCTGACCGAGTGGCAGGAGTACACGGGCCTCGACGAGGAGGAGCCCGCCGAGCCGGGCCGCCAGGTGGGCGAGGAGCCCAGCAACCTGGAGGCCCTGTGCCCCTGACCGGGCGCTGAACCCGGTGCGCGGCCCCCGCTCCCCAGCGGGGGCCGCGCGCAACCCCGCGTGACCGGTGTCGGTCAGAAGAACGCGGACCGTTGCGGGCCGCTCACCGCCGTGTGACCCTGACGCGGTGACCCCCGCGCAGATCTGGACCCTCGTCGCGTTGGGCGCCTTCCACGGCCTGCACCCGGGCATGGGCTGGCTGCTGGCCGTGAGCCGCGGCCTCCAGGAGGGCGGTCGCGCGGAAGTGCTGCGGTCGCTGCCCGCCATCGCCGCCGGGCACGCCGCGAGCGTGGCGGTGGCGGCCGTGGCCATCACCGCCACCGGCTCGGTCACCGCGTCGGTGCTCTTTCCGGTGGCGGGCGGCACACTGATCGTTCTGGTGGGGCTGGTGATGCTGCTGTCACGCCGGCACTTCCACTGGCGCGAGGTGCGGCTGCCGCTGTGGCAGCTGTCGGCGTGGTCGTTCCTGATGTCGTCGGCGCACGGCGCGGGGCTGATGGTGATGCCGGTGCTGGCGGGCCGACTCGCGCACACGCACTCCGGCGGGCACGGCGGGCACGGCGCCCCTGCGGAGGGGGCCGCGGCGGCGGAGGACGCGGCCCCGGACGGCGGGGCGGGGGAACCGGCTCGGGCGGGCGGAGACGGCGGAGGAGAGGGTCCGGCAGCTGGCGGCGGGGCGGAGGGCCCGGCGGCGGAGACTGCCGGAGGCACTGGCGCGGAGGCGGCGGGCGGGGCGGTGGCCGAGGGGGCCTGGACCCTCTGGGACGCGACCCTGGTCGGCCTGGCCGCGACCGGCGTGCACACACTGGCGATGCTGGGCGCGGCGGGGGTCGCGGCGCTGCTCGCGCACGACTTCCTGGGGGTGCACGCGCTGCGCTGGCGCGGTGTGACCATGGACCGGATCTGGGCGCTGACACTGGTCCTGGGCGGGCTGTTCGTCCTGTGGTCGATCCGGTGACCCGCGACGACGGCCTCCGGGGACGGTAGAGCCGCCCCGACGGGGGAAAAATGTCCGCGGTGCCGGAAACCCGGGGGTCCTCCCGGGAGTTGTCTCTCTGAAAACGCGCCGGCGGTGAGGGCACCGCCCGGCACGAACACGGAGGAGCGGGGCATGACACACAGCAGCTCGCGGCCCGAACGCCGGTGGACCGGCGTGCTCATGGCCGTGGCCGTTCTGTTGGTGCTGGCCGTCGTCGCCGTCGTGAGCGCGCGCTGGGTGGCGCGCAACACCGACCTGTTCCCCGCCTCGACGCCCTGGGGGCCGGAGTGCTCGGTGTGGACGGGTGAGGTGCACGTCCGCCTGGACCGGGACCAGGCCCGGCGGGCGACCACCGCGGCCGCCGTCGCCGTGCAGGGCGACAGCGCCCCGATCGGGGCGCCCGACACCAGCGACATCCCCGAGGCGGTGATGACGCTGCTGGAGGAGGGCCCGGAGGAGGACGCCGGACCCTCGCTGACCTGCCGTTCCACCAAGAACCCGGACCTGGAGGTACAGGAGGGGCTGGAGCCCTCGGGCCTGAAGCCGCGCGCCCAGCACCTGCTGGAGGGCATGGAGGCGCACTTCTCCGGCCTGAGCCTGGGCGGCTACGAGCCGGGCGGCTTCGACACCGGCCACGGCGACGACTCGGCGCACTACGACGGCCGCGCGATCGACGTCTTCTACCGGCCGGTCAACGAGGACAACCGCCGCGCGGGCTGGGTGATGGCGCACTGGCTGATCGCGCACGCCCCGGACTACGAGATCGACGTGATCATCTTCGACGACCGGATCTGGAGCACGAGCTTCCCGTCGCTGGGGTGGCGCGACTACGAGGCCGACCCCGACAACGAGATCCTGCGCCACCTGGACCACGTGCACGTGGACGTGCAGCGCGGGCAGGAGGCCCCCGAGGGCGGGTGAGGCGACCGGGCCCGGCCTCCCCCGGCCACGGGTCGCACGCGACGGCGCGGGCGGGAGGCCGCGCACGGGCGCACGGAGCGACGGCAGCCGGAAGGCCGCGGCGGGCGCCGGGGGGCAGCCGGGGCCACGACGGGGCGCGCGGGCACGGGAGCGGTCGCGGGGACAGACGACCGGGGGGACCGCCGCGGGCACGAGGGGTGAGGCGGTCGCGGTCACGGCGGACACGGGCCGTGACCGCGGCCGCCCGTCCTCATTCCTCCAGGCGGAAGCCCACCTTGAGGCCGACCTGGAAGTGGGCGACGTCGCCCTCCTCGATGTGGCCGCGTATCTCGGTGACCTCGAACCAGTCGAGGCCGCGCAGCGTGGCCGCGGCACGGTCGATGCCGTTGCGGATGGCCTGGTCGATCCCCTGCGGCGAGGTTCCGACGATCTCCGTGACGCGGTAGGTGTTGTGGGACATGTGGGACCCCCTGCGTGGTCGATTCTCGGCCGCGCGGAGCGCGACCCCCCGCTTCCTGCCTCCCCCCAATCCCCCGGAACCACACGGAGCCCTCCCGGCGCACCCGCCTCGCGCCGATGCGGAGGGGCCGAGCGCTTTGCCGTTGGCGGGGGCTTCCGGGGAACGCTGTTGGGGCCGGCTTGACCCGTGATCGCACCCCGCGTACCAGGTGATATGAGTGAAATGCCAGGTAGTTGACGATATGGGACTTAAGACCCTGTATCGGCGGGACTCTCCCGAAACAACGTCGTAACTGACTCTTGACGTACACCGGGGGGCATCGGTGTACATTGGGTCCTAGCGCTTCGGTCCCCCGTCGGAGCGCGGGAGCGGTGTTCCGAGCCCCCGTTGGAGCACCGCCTGCGACGCCGGGTGGTTTGCCCCCGTAACCACCCGGCGTCGCCTTGTGTCCGGCCCCGGGCCGCCCGTGCGGGCGGCCGGAGGCGAAGACCCGAACGTGCCCGTGGCTTGACCATGGAGGCAGTTTCCCGGCTTGGGGGTCAGCATTGGGTAAACCGGCGGAGACGCAGTGCTCGCGGCGCGGATGCCGCGCCGAGGCGACGTGGGCGCTGGTGTGGAACAACCCCAAGCTGCACACCCCCGACCGGCGCAAGGTGTGGACGGCCTGCGACGAGCACCGCGAGTACCTGTCCTCCTTCCTGGACATGCGGGGGTTCCTGCGCGAGACCGTCCCCATGGACGAGTTCGAGGGCTGATCGGTCGGCGGGACCCGCCATCGCGCCCTCCGGGTACCGGGGTCGGCGCGGGACTCCGCGGCGGGGCGCCCCTCCCGGGCGGGGCGGCCGCGGACCGCGTCCGCCCGGGAGGACTCCGCTACACCACCATCCGCCAGGCCGCGTCGCGCACCCTCCCGTGGCCGAGGTCGCCCGCGCGGGAGAGCAGCCGCGGCCAGGGCCCGGCCCAGCCGTTCTCGGCGCCCGCCCGCTCCACCAGGCGCAGTCCCAGGAGGGCCGCCGTCTCCCCCGGCGCGCCCAGTGTCGCCGAGGCCGCGGCGAACAGGCGGCGCACCACCTCCTCCCGCGTCCGCGGTTCGACCTCCGACGCGCCGTAGGAGGGCTGGATCGGCATCAGGAGCCGGTCCAGCTCCCACTGGCCGACAGTCCCCCGTGCCAGCAGGTGGGCACCGGCCAGGAGCAGGTCCACGAGCCGCCGCGCCCGGGGAGCGCCGCCCCGGTCGTCGCACTCGATCGCGATCCTGCGCTGGACGAGGAGGAGCGCCTCGGGAGCGTACTCCCTCCGGATTCCGAGCATGCCGAGCACAGCGTCCGCCTGCTCCTCCAGCACGGGATCCCGGTCCCCGTCCTGCGACATCCGGCGTTGGAGGAGCCCGACCAGCCTCTTCACCCTGCGGTGGGCGGAGTCCTCCGCCTCCCGGCCGGGCCCGCGTGCGGGCACCCCGTGTCCGGGTCCGGGAACGGCCGTCAGGAGCCGGGCCAGCATCCCGCTGATCCGGTCGGTCCCGCGTCCGTCCAGGAGCAGCTGTTCGAAGGCGCGGATCGCCCGCTCGCCGTCCCGGTCCATGTCGCACACGGCCTCGGCCAGCGCGTCCGGGTCGTGGTCGGTCCAGGGCGCCCAGCGGCTGGTCCAGCCGGGGAACCGCCAGTGGTCGCGGGAGGGCTCCGGCAGCGAGGCCACCACCCGGGCGGCACCCTTCCTCCGCGACGGCGGACAGGTCGACGGGGAGACCCGCAACACGGCGAACTGGATCTCCACCGGCGTGAACCCGGGCGCGCCTCGGATCAGGGCGGGCAGCGCGGCGGGGTGGTCCAGGGCGCGCATGAGCGCGCCCGCCACGGCCGCGCGCACGTCCCGGTGCGGTCCGTCGCCGGTGTCCAGGACACGGGCGAGGTGCTCGATCCCGCCGGGCGGGCGGTGGTGCTCCAACAGCCGGGCGGCCGTCTTGCGGACGGTGACCTTGGCCGGACCGTCCAGGACACGGCACAGCGCCGGACCGAGGCGGGAGGGGGCGACACCCGTCGCGCAGCGCGACATCGCCGGACCGGCGGCCCGGGACTGGGGGCCGTCGGCGTGCGCCAGGACCAGGCCCAGGGCGCGTTCGGGCTCGTCGCAGCGGCCGAGGGCACTCAGGGCGGCCTCGCGCAGGACCGTGTCGGGACCGTCGAGGTAGGGGGACAGCCGGTCGGCCGCGCCGGGCAGCGCACCCAGACCCCGCAGGGCGCGCTCGCGGTCGTCGATCGCCTGGGAGGGGTCGGCGGCGATCCCCGCCAGGTGGTCGGCGGCCCGGGCCCGTAGTGTCTGCGGCCACTCCCGGACCGTCCGCCGGTCGAGGTCGGGCACCCAGGCGCCCGCGCCGGGGGCGGGGCCCTCCCCGCCGGTGACGAAGGCGGTGTGGAGCGCGGAGGGCTCGGCGTGGCGGACGAGGAGGCTCCACACCCGGGGAACTCGGGCCGTTGAGGGGTCGGCGTCGAACAGCGCCCGTGCGTCGGCGCGGGCGCCGGGGCCGGTCAGGTACAGCCGCGCCGCCTCGCGCGCGGTGGCCTCGGCCTCCGCGGTGGTGGGGACGCCGGTGTACCGGAGGCCGTAGGGACCGGTGGCGCCCCCGGCTCCAGGGGGAGCCGCGACACCCCCGATACCAGAAGGGCCTACGGTGCCCCCGGTTCCGGTGGGACCCACGGCACCCCCGATACCAGAAGGGCCCGCGGTGCCCCCGGTCCCACTGGGAACCACGGCACCCCCGAGGCCGGAAGGGCCCGTGGTGTCCGTGGAATCCGTGGCGGACGCGTCGTGGCCGAGGGCGGCCGCCAGGTGCTCGCGCAGTTCCGGAACGCCGTGCACGCGGCGGCCGAGTTCGCGGGCCAGGGCGACGGCGGGACCGAAGTCGCCCCGGGCGCGGGCGTCGTCGAGCGCCGGGGCCAGACGCCGGTACAGTTCCCGCTCCAGTCCCCGGGGCAGCACCTGGTCCAGGGCGGGGTCCAGGTCGATCCGGGAGGCCCGGCGGCCCGGCGCGCTCCACCACGGGGGGCGCGAGCGCGGACGGCCCCGCTCGCCCAGCCCCCGCGCGCCGAAGCGCGCGACCAGGCCGGTGTAGGCCTCCAGCGCCCAGTCCGTCGCCTCCGCTTCCTGCCTGGTCAGAGGGTGGCGTAGCAGGGCGGCGGCTAGGTCGCGCAGGGCCCGGCGGGTGTCGGCCGAGGTGTCGCGCGAGCCCAGGGTGTCGGTGAGCACGCGGTGCAGGGCGGGCAGGGGCGCCCGCGCGAGCAGCGCGGGGGCGACCCGCGAGAGGGCGCACAGCAGGGAGCGGCGGACCGGGTCGCGTTCGGCCCGGGAGCGCTCGGCCCGCTCGGTGAGCACGCGGGCCAGCAGGTCCGGGTCGCCGGTGCGGGCGGTGGCCTCCACCAGCCGGGCCAGGCCGCGCGCACGGCGGTCGGGGTCTCCGGCCGAGGCGGCCTCCTCCAGCGGTCCGGTCGCCTCCCCGTAGGGCAGGTGGGCGATCGCGTCCAGGTCCTGGTCGGGGTCGCCGTAGCGGGCGCTGCGGCTCTGGAAGGCGGTGATCTCCGCCAGTGCGCGGCGGGCCTCGGCCTCGGCGCGGTCTCGGGGAAGCAGGTCGAGGTAGGGCAGCAGGAGCAGCGCCCCGCGGCCGTCCCCGCGCCGGGCGATCCGGTCCAGGTGGGCGGTGCGCACGGGCAGGGGCATGGCCCGCAGGACGGGCAGGACCTGCGCGGGGGCGTGCCTGGCGTACCTGAGCAGGCCGCGGATGTCACGGGTGCCGTTGGGACCGGCGGGATAGCGGGTGGAGTAGTGGCGTTCGTCGCCGTCGCGGTGGAGCAGTCGGTGGGTGTGGGGTGCGAGGAGGGCGAGGTAGCGGCGTTTCTCGCCGAGTTCCCCGAGCAGGGCGGCGAGTTCGGCCGGTCGGACGGGGTCGAGCGCCTGGAGGGCGCGCCTCAGGTCGGTGAAGCGCTCGAACGTCCAGCCGCCCCGGGGGTGCGTCTCCCGGAGCAGGGCCAGGAGGACGTCGGGGTGGCGCCGGGCCAGCCGCCGCCAGGAGCGCACCGCGTGGCGGAGGCCGGGCAGGTCTTCGGCGACCCGTTCGGGTGAGCACGCGGGCAGGAGGGCGGCGGCTTCGGCGTCGCCGTACTCCGCGCGCACGCGGGACAGGAGGGAGTCGGCGAGGCTGGTGCGCCGTGCGTGGTACAGGGTGCGGTAGAGGGCCCGGCGCAGACCGGTGGGCGCGTCGTCCAGAACGGGCGGCACGGCCTCGTCGGGCAGGGAGGGCTCGCGAAGGGCGCGCAGTGCGGCCCGGCGGAGTTCGGGGTCGGGTCCGGCCAGATGCAGGGCCAGGGTGCCGGTATCGTGCGCGGCCGCGGCCATGTGCACGGCGAGGCGTCCGTGACCGGCGGTTTCGAGCTGCCGGAGGATCCCGGTGAGGTGGGGTGTGCCCGCGTGGTCGCGGGCGTGCAGCGCCAAGGCGCGCATGCGCCCGGAGACGGAGCGGTCCTCCACGGAGCGGAGGAGTGAGGTGGCCGACCCGTACGTCGGCGCGGTGGGGCTCAACGGCCCGGGCGGGATCCGCCCTTCCTGATCGTCATGGCGCACATCATGGACCACCGCGACGAGCCCGCGCAACCCCGGGGCGGCGCCCAGCCGGTCGGCGTGGCTCCGGCCGGAGACGCCCAACCGTCCACGACCCCCGACCGGTCGGCGCCGATCCACCGGTCAGCGGTTCCCGGTACCGGCGAGCCTCAGCCGGTCGGCGGCTTTCCTCCCGTTGGCGGCTCCCACCGTCGGCGAACCCCAGCTGGTCAGCGGCTCCCGACCCGTCGGAAGCGCTCAGCCCGCCTGCGGCCCCCAGCCGGTCGGCGGCTCCAGGATCCGGCGGGCGCGGTCGAGGTCGTCGGGGGTGTCGCAGTCGGCCACGGCCAGGTCGTCGGCCAGGGCCACCGCGCGGGGGGTGAGGGGACCGAGCAGCCCGTACAGGGAGCGCCCCCGGTAGTCGGCGAGGGCGGCGCGCACGGCCCCGGTGCGCCACACGCCGGTGAGCCACTGCTCGCGTCCGGTCGAGTCCGCGAACACCGCGCCCGCGCCGTCGGCGTCCTGGTCGGCGGCGGCGAGCAGGACGGCCAGGTGTCCGGGCTCCAGGTGGGGCAGGTCGGCGGCCAGCAGCGCGAACCGGGGCGTGCGCACGTGCGGCAGTCCGGCGCGCAGCGCGGGCACGGGGCCGGAGCCGGGCGGGTCCTCGCGGACGTAGAGCGCGCGCGGGCTCTCGCGGGGCGGACCGACCACGATCACCCGTCCCCCGTCCCTCGTCCCGGCGTTGTGGGCGCGGACGGCGTCGGTGACCCGCTCCAGCAGGGTGCGTCCGGCCACGGACAACCCGGGCTTGTCGGCGCCGCCCATGCGGCGGGCCGCGCCCCCGGCGAGGACGACGGCGTCCAGGGTCTCGTTCATGGTTCCAGCATGGCCCACGGCGTCGGCGGCGCGCTCACCCCTCCGTCTCGGCGAGCCCGTCCATCACGTCGTCCAGGACGGTCCGGCGGTGGTCCATCGACATCAGCCGCAGCTCCTTGAGCGCGGGCACGGTGTCCACGCTGGTGCCCTCCGATCCCCGCACCGTGCACACCCGCATGCAGTGCTGGGTGGGCTGGCGCCAGAAGTCGCGCTCCTCGACGGGGGCGATGCGGTACACCGTGGCCGGGTACGTGACCGGCCTGCTCGGGGAGTACCAGTGCTGGGTGCGGGACAGCACGAACCCGGTGAGGAGCGAGTCGAACACGCCGCCGGTGGCCAGGTCGGCCAGGGCCTCGCGGTCCCCCTCCCGGCGGCACTCGTCGCAGCCGTCCAGTTCCGCCCGCAGCAGCCAGCGGGCGCGGGCGTGGCTCACCTCGGAGTTCTTGAGTTTGCTCGGGTGTCGGTGTCCCATGCAGGGAAGGGTACGCCGCTCCCGGGGCGCCGTCCGTGCGGACGGAGCGCTCCGGAAGCGGACGCCTCGGGGGCCGGGCCCGCGCACCGCCTCAGCCCTTGACGCACACCACCTGGCGCAGGTGGGCGACCACCTCGACCAGGTCGGTCTGGGCCTCGATCACCGACTCCAGGTCCTTGTAGGCGGCGGGGATCTCGTCCACGACGCCCCGGTCCTTGCGGCACTCCACTCCCCTGGTCTGCTCGACCAGGTCGGCCTCGGTGAAGGTCTTACGGGCCTTGTTCCGGCTCATCCGCCGCCCCGCCCCGTGCGAGGCGGAGTTGAACGAGGCCGGGTTGCCCAGTCCGCGCACGATGTAGGTACCCGTCGCCATGGATCCCGGGATGATCCCGAGGTCGCCCTTACCGGCGCGGATGGCGCCCTTGCGGGTGACGAGCACGTCCACCCCGTCGTAGGTCTCCTCGGCCACGTAGTTGTGGTGGCAGGAGATCCACTGCTCGAAGCGGGTGCCCGGGACCTGCTCGGCCAGGGCGCGGCAGGCCAGGCCCATCATGACGTCGCGGTTGCGCCGCGCGTACTCCTGGGCCCAGAACAGGTCCCGGCGGTAGGCGTCCATCTCGGGCGTGCCGGTGACGAACACCGCCAGGTCCCGGTCAGGCAGGTCCTGGTTGTGCGGCAGCGCCTGGGCCCGCTCGATGTGGTGGGAGGCCAGCTCCTTGCCGATGTTGCGCGACCCGGAGTGCAGCACCAGCCACACGGCGCCGCCGTCGTCCAGGCACACCTCCAGGAAGTGGTTGCCGCCGCCGAGGGTGCCCATCTGGCGCAGGGCGCGCTCGCGGCGGGGGCGCACGGCGTCGGCCAGGGCGTCGAACCCGGCCCAGAAGCCGGACCAGTCGGCCTCGCGCAGGGTGGGGACGGCTGCGGGGTCGACCGGTTCGTCGTGGGCGTGGTAGCCGACCGGGATCACGGCCTCCAGGGCGGAGCGCAGCCGCCGGAGGTCGTCGGGCAGGCGCTCGGCGGTCAGGTCGGTGCGCACGGCGGTCATGCCGCAGCCGATGTCCACGCCGACGGCTGCGGGGCTGACCGCGTCGCGCATGGCGATGACCGATCCGACGGTGGCGCCCTTGCCGTAGTGCACGTCGGGCATGACGGCCAGTCCGTGCACCCACGGCAGGCGGGTGACGTTGCGCAGCTGCTCCATGGCCGCGGCCTCGACCTCGTCGGGCGCGGCCCACATGCGGATGGGGACGCGTTCCCCGGAAACCTCGGTGTAGGGCATGTTCAGGCCACCTCCCCTTCCCGGCACGGCCTGTGCGGTCGTTCGTACGGGGCGCGTACGCGGTCGCGCCCCTGGGACATCAAGCCAGAGCCGGTCTGAGGAGGCAACGGATTTTAGGGCGGGGCGGGCGCGGGGTCCGGGCGCACCGGTGGCGTGCCGCGGGCGGGACTCAGCCGCCGATGGCCGACATCGGCCGGGACGGCTGGAGGAAGCTGGGGTCGTTGATGCCGTGTCCGGGCAGCTTGGCGGACACCGCGGCGGTCCAGCTCCGGGCGATCTCCTCGTCGGTGGCGCCGCCCCGCAGCAGGGAGCGCAGGTCGGACTCCTCTCGGGCGAACAGGCAGTTGCGCACCTGTCCGTCGGCGGTGAGGCGGACGCGGTCGCAGGCGCCGCAGAAGGGCCGGGTGACCGATCCGATGACGCCGACGGTGGCCTGCTCCCCGTTGGGGAAGCGGGCTCCGCGCACGTGGAAGAGCTCGGCGGGGGCGCTGCCGCGCGTGTCGGCGTCGGCCGCGTCGAGCGTGAACTTGGTTTCGAGGGTGGCGAGGATCTCCTCGGCGGTGATCATGGTGTCGCGCCGCCAGCCGTGCTGGGCGTCCAGCGGCATCTGCTCGATGAACCGCAGCTCGTAGCCGTGCTCAATGCAGAAGCGCAGCAGGTCGGGGGCGTCGTCGTCGTTGACTCCGCGCATGAGCACCGCGTTGACCTTGACGGGGGTGAGCCCGGCCCGGGCGGCGCTCGCCAGGCCGTCGAGGACGTCGTTGAGCCTGCGGCGGCGGGCGAGGGTCTCGAACACGTCGGGGCGCAGGGTGTCGAGGGAGACGTTGACGCGGTCGAGCCCGGCCTCGGCGAGGGCGGGGGCCATGCGGGCCAGTCCGATGCCGTTGGTGGTCAGGGCGGTGTGGGGGCGGGGCTCCAGCGCGGTGGTTCCGGCGACGAGGCCGGGCAGGCCTCGTCGGAGCAGGGGTTCTCCGCCGGTGAAGCGCACCTCGGTGATGCCGAGGCGGGTGACACCGATGCGGATGAGGCGCAGGAGTTCGTCGTCGGTGAGCAGTTCCGGCTTGGGCAACCACTCCAACCCCTCCGGTGGCATGCAGTAGGTGCACCTGAGGTTGCAGCGATCGGTGAGCGAGACCCGCAGGTCGGTCGCCACTCGTCCGTAGGAGTCGGCCAGCACGGGCGTCACCCTCTCCAGTCCGGGTTGTCGGGCGGTCCGTGTACGGAGGTGTACCCGGCCCGCAGGGTACCCATAGATAAGCGTAGAAGATCCCTTTAAGCGGCGGGCAGTCCCGATCGTGCCATATGCCGTTTTTCGTGGGCCAACACGAGACACCGGTCGGCGTATCGGGTGATCCCACACCCCTTGGAGCCACGGGCCGCACGGTGCCGCCCCGCCCTGCTGCGCACCGGCCCCGCCGCGCCGTAGGGTGACCATCCGACGGTCGTACACGGCTTCGATCGTCGCAGACGAAGGCTCGGGCGAGGAGGCGGGACACGGTGATCACCACACGCGAGTGGGCCCTGGCGGGCGGACCGGACGGTTCTGGGAAGCTGGCGGCGCGGGCGTGGGCCCCGACCGAGGGCGAGCCGACCTGGCTCGCGGTGCTGGTGCACGGCTACGGCGAACACCTGGGCAGATACCACGCGGTGGCCGAGGACCTGGTCAGAGCGGGCGCGGTGGTCTACGGCGCCGACCACCGCGGGCACGGGGGCTCCTCCGGTGAGCGGGTGCTGATCGACGACTACGCGGGCGTGGTCGAGGACGTGCACCGGCTCGTCACCCAGGCGCGCACCGCCTACCGGACGCTGCCGCTCGTGCTCATCGGCCACTCCATGGGCGGGCTCATCGCCTCCCGCTACGCCCAGACCCACCCCGAGCGGCTGAGCGCCCTGGTGCTGTCCGGGCCGGTGCTGGGCCGGTGGGAGGCCCTGGAGCGGATCGCCGCCGCCGAGGAGATCCCCGACGCCCCCATCGACCCGTCCACGCTCTCGCGGGACCCGGCCGTGGGCGAGGCGTACGTGGCCGACGAGCTGGTCTGGCACGGACCCTTCAAACGCGCCACGGTGAACGCCATGCTCACCGAGATCGAGCGGGGTCTGGCCGCAGGGAGCGTGGGACCGCTGCCGCTGCTGTGGGTGCACGGCTCCGACGACCGGCTGGTACCGCTGGAGGGCACTCGGGTGGGCGTGATGGCGATCATGGGCGAGGACTTCACCGCGCGGGTCTTCCCCGGCGCCCAGCACGAGGTGTTCAACGAGACCAACCGCGACGAGGTGCTGGGTGAGGTGGTCCGCTTCGCCCAGCGCTTCGCCGTGCCCGCGGGCGGCGTCTGAGGGGCGTGCCGGAGCGGCGCCGACGTGTCCACAGGCGCGGATCCGGGGTGGTGCCGGGGCGGCCGGGCGTGGTGAGCTGTTGGCAAGGGGACCTCGGGCCTTCCCCTCCCTTCGGCGTGCCCTCACACGTAGAGCTGGCCCCGGGGCTGCGCCGGGTGGACCAGGGTCTCGGTGTAGGCGGCGGCCAGGCGCTCCACGGCGTCCACGAGCACGTCCGGCGGCTGGGTGTAGGCCAGGCGCAGATAGCGCTCCAGGGTTCCGTCGGCGCCGAACACCGGCCCGGCGGCCGGGTGCACCCCGTGCCGGATCGCGGCCGTGGCCAGCGCGCTGGCCACCGGGTGGGGCAGGGTCGCCCACAGCACCAGCCCGCCCCCGGGCACGCTGGGCCGCCAGTCGGGGAGGCGTTCGCGCAGCGCGTGCAGCAGCGCGTCGCGGTTGCGGCGCAGCTGGCGGCTGCGCTCGGCCCGGATGCGCAGCACGTCGGAGAGCAGGTGGGTGGCGGTGAGCTGGTCCAGCACCGCCCCGGCCAGGTCGAAGCGCTGACGGGTGGCCATGAGCCGGGCCACCATCGGCGGTGTGGTGCGCACCCACCCCACCCGCAGGCCGCCCCACAGCAGCTTGGCCACCGACCCCACCGTCAGCACCCGGCCGTCGGTGTCGTGGGCGGCCACCGGCGCGGGCAGGTCGCCGGAGTCGATGGCCAGTTCGGCGACGGTCTCGTCGACGATCAGGTGGGTTCCCGCCCGGCGCGCCTCGCGCACGAGGACCCGGCGCTCCTCGTCGTCCATCAGGGCGCCGGTGGGGTTGTGGAAGTCGGGGATCAGGTAGGCCAGTCGGGGTTTCCACTGGCGGAACGCGTCGACGAGGTACTCCATGTCCCAGCCCTGCGGGGTCACCCCGACCGTGCGCACCCGCGCCCCGGCCCGCCGGATGGCGTCCAGGGCGTGCGGGTAGGTGGGCGACTCCACCAGGACCTCGTCGCCGGACTGCACGAGCATGTCCACGGCCAGCGCGACGCCCTGCTGGGCACCGTTGGTGACGAAGATCTGCTCCGGGGTGGTGGGCAGCCCGCGCTCGACGTAGCGCCGGGCGATGGCGTGCCGCAGTTCGGGCAGCCCGTAGGGGTAGTAGCCGAGCCCTCCCACGTGCGCGGCGAGCTGTTCGGCCGCCCGGAACGCGGCGGCGCGCAGCCCCTCCACCGCCGGGGGCGCGGCCACCCCCAGGTCGATGTGCTCGGCGGTGGGGACGAAGGGCGAGGGCTCGCTGGTCGCGGAGTCGGGTAGGACGGTCCAGCTGCCCGCGCCCTGCCTGCTCTCCAGGAAGCGGTTGTCGCGCAGCCAGGCGTAGGCGGCGGTGACGGTGTTGCGGCTGACCCCGAGGGCGGCGGCGAGGTCGCGTTCGGCCGGGAGGCGGGTGTTGGTGGGCACGCGGCCGTCCAGGACCAGTCCGCTGACGGCGCGGGCGATGGCCAGGTAGAAGGGGCGCTCCACGGGCGCCTCGCCGATGAGGCGCGCCAGCAGACGTCCGTTGATCCGCCGGGTGCCGCCCCCGGAACGCTCCGCCGCGCGGTGAGCGCCCTGTCTCGCCATGCCGTCCCCTGCCGCCGCGTTGAAAGGGCCAGTTACCTGGATTGGCTCTTCATTCCAGGCGCCACATCCGCCACGATACCCAGGTGGCCCCCTTACTGGACCCGGGCCCGGCGGGGGGCCAACGGGGACGGCGAACGGCCCGGCCGGTCGCCGCGTGCGCTCCGGGCCGCCGCCACCGGCCGCTCCGCCGGAACCGCGTGCCCGTGTTCCCGCGCGGGTTCTCATCCGATGATCCCAGGAAAGACAGGTGTTTCCGTGACCGCACAGCCCAGCCCCGCCCGTGACGCGGCCGCCGCTCTGCTGAGCCGGGTGCTGGTCACCCCCGCCCTGCCCCGGCCCCGGCTGCGCCGCCTGGCGCAGCTGTACGCGGGCCTGGTCCTCTACGGGCTGAGCGGCGCGCTGCTGGTGCACGCGGGACTGGGTGCGATGCCCTGGGACGTGCTGCACCAGGGGTTGTCCCGACAGACGGGGCTGTCCATCGGCACGTGGAGCGTGCTGGTGGGCGCGATGCTGATGCTGCTGTGGATTCCGCTGCGCCAGAAGCCGGGTCTGGGCACGCTGAGCAATGTGGTCGTCGTGGGGATGACCGTGGACCTGTTCCTGTGGCTGCTGCCCGAGGCGGATTCGCTGGTGGTGCGGGTGCTGCTGCTGGGGCTCGGGGTGGTGGTGTGCGCGGTCGCGACCGGCTGCTACATCGGCGCCCAGCTGGGGCCGGGTCCCCGGGACGGGCTGATGACCGGCCTGGCGGCCCGGGGGTTGTCGGTGCGCCTGGCCAGGACCGTGATCGAGGTGACCGTCGTGGTCACCGGCTTCCTCCTGGGCGGGACCGTGGGGGTGGGCACGCTGGTGTTCGCGGTGGCGATCGGGCCGCTGGCCCAGGTCTTCCTGCCCCTGATGCGCGTGCCCGATCCGGTCGCCGGGCGGTCCGGTCCCCGCCGGTCCCGGGGAGCCGAACGCGGGAGTGCGCCGGGGCCCGTGCACCCGGAGTGAGCCGTCCCGGAGCGAACCCGTGCGGAGGGGCGCCGGCACCGCGCGGTACCGCCACGCGCACGGCCGCGACGGACCGTCCCGGCGCACGGGGCGCCCCGTATCGCCGCGGGTGCCCGGCTCCGGAGGCCCGGCGGGGTTGCGGACGCGCCGAGTACGCCTATTCCGGCTGACCTTGGCCTTCCCGTCACCGGATCTTGATCACCGCGTCATAACTTCTGGTCCAACAAACTCCCCCATTCCGCCACATACTTCGCTGCACCTGCCGGTGCACGTGCAACTGCGGGTGGCGCCCCTCCGGAGGAGAGGGAAAGATGGGGACCGCGGTGAACGGAAAGGACCGTGTTCGGGACGGTTCCTGGGCACCGGCCTTTTCGGCTGCCTCCACCTGGGCACATTACCGGGTGGAAGGCGAGCGGCGGCTGGTGCGGAGGCGGAACGTGGCCCGAACGGCGCCTGGCGGCGGTGCCGCCCCCCATGGCGGGCAGGAGACGGGACCCCGGCGGGACGCGCACACGGGTGCGCGCGCGGGCGGCCGTCGCAGGACACCGCGCACCCCACGAGGCGCCGACCGCAGAGACCATGACGACCTGATGGGGGTGAGCCGCGTGCCCGGCTGGATCGAGGACTACGCAATGATCGGCGACATGCAGACCGCCGCGCTGGTCGGGCGCGACGGGTCCATCGACTGGGCGTGCCTTCCCGACTTCGACTCCTCGGCCTGTTTCGCCGCGCTGCTGGGCGACGAGCAGAACGGCTGCTGGACCCTGCGCCCCGCCGAGGGCGAGCCGCGCGCCACCCGCCGCCGCTACCGGGGTGACACGCTCATCCTGGAGTCGGAGTGGGACACCCCCTCCGGGTCGGTCCGGGTCATCGACTTCATGCCGCCGCGCGGCGGCGCCCCGCACATCGTGCGCATCGTCGAGGGGCTGAGCGGCTCCGTGCGCATGGAGACGACCATGCGCATCCGCTTCGACTACGGCCACGTCGTGCCGTGGGTGCACCGGACCGGGGCCGAACTGGTGGCCATCGCCGGACCCGACGCCATCTGGCTCAGCACCCCCATC
The DNA here is from genome assembly GCF_000381685.1 of Nocardiopsis sp. CNS-639. Lineage (NCBI taxonomy): Bacteria > Bacillati > Actinomycetota > Actinomycetes > Streptosporangiales > Nocardiopsidaceae > Nocardiopsis > Nocardiopsis sp. CNS-639. The sequence continues at coordinate 75,526 of NZ_KB906861.1, read as the reverse complement.
TCCCTCCAGGGCCACAACTTCACCCACGACGCCACCTTCACCGTCACCGCGGGCCAGCGGGTGCCCTTCGTGATGACCTGGCACCCCTCCCAGGTGGAGGAGTCCGACCACCTGGACGCGGAGAAGGCGCTCTCGCGCACCGAGCGCTTCTGGGAGAAGTGGGTCAACCAGTGCACCTACGAGGGCCCCTACCGCGAGGCGGTGATCCGCTCCCTCATCGTGCTCAAGGCCCTGACCTACCGCCCCACCGGCGGGATCGTCGCCGCCCCCACCACCTCCCTGCCCGAGGAGATCGGCGGGGTGCGCAACTGGGACTACCGCTACTGCTGGCTGCGCGACGCCACCATCACGCTGGAGGCGATGATCCGCTCCGGCTACAAGGACGAGGCGCTGGCCTGGCGCGAGTGGCTGGTGCGGGCGATCGCGGGCGAACCCCAGCTCATGCAGATCATGTACGGCATCCGGGGCGAGCGCAGACTCACCGAGTGGGAGGCCGAGTGGCTGCCGGGCTACGAGGCCTCCCGCCCGGTCCGGATCGGCAACGCCGCCGTGGGCCAGTACCAGCTCGACGTCTACGGCGAGGTCATGGACGTGCTGCACCTGGCCCGCCGCCACAACATCCGCGGCGGCGACTACCTGTGGGGCCTCCAGCGCTCGCTGGTCAACTACCTGGAGTGGTGCTGGGACGAGCCGGACGAGGGCCTGTGGGAGGTGCGCGGGCCCCGCCAGCACTTCGTGCACTCCAAGGTGATGGCCTGGGTGGCGGCCGACCGCGCGGTGCGCAGCATCGAGGAGTTCGGCAAGGAAGGGCCCATCGAACGCTGGAGGGCCCTGCGCGACACCATCCACGCCGAGGTGTGCGAGTACGGCTACGACCCCCAGCGCAACACGTTCACCCAGTACTACGGCAGCAAGGAGCTGGACGCGGCGCTCCTGCTGATCCCCGAGGTGGGTTTCCTGCCCTACGACGACCCGCGCGTGGTCGGCACCATCGAGGCGGTGCGCAAGGACCTGATGGTGGACGGGTTCGTGCTGCGCTACCGCACCGACCTGGACGACTCCGCCGACCAGCTGCCCGGCAACGAGGGCGCGTTCCTGGCGTGCAGCTTCTGGATGGCCAACGCGCTGCTGTCGATCGGCCGCCAGGACGAGGCCCGCGAGCTGTTCGAGCGGCTGCTGTCCCTGCGCAACGACGTGGGCCTGCTGGCCGAGGAGTGGGACCCGCGTGAGAACCGCCAGGTCGGCAACTTCCCCCAGGCGTTCAGCCACGTGCCGCTGGTGACCACCGCGCTCAACCTGTCCACCCGCCAGGGGGGATGGCGCGCCGAGTAGGCCGCGCCACCCGGCCGCCCCCGTACCGATCCGTCTCCCCCGACCCCCTCCCCCGCCCGCTCTGCGTCCCCCACCGGAGCGGACGTGCACCAGAGCGGACGCGCGTCCCCCGCGCCCCGGCCCCGGGACCGTGGGGCGGGGGCGTCGCCGTGTACGGGACACGGCCGTGGCCGCCCGACGCCCCACGCGGGACGGGCCGCGGGGCGCACCGGACGTGGGAGCGGCTCCGCCAGGTCCGGGCTCCGAAGCGGCGCGGGGGCTCAGTCCCGGCGGAGGCGGGCCAGCGCCGGGATCATTCGCTCGCCGATGTCCTCCGGACCGGGGAAGACCCGGGTCACGGCGCGCTGGTGGGCGAGCCCGTGCAGGCCCAGCCACAGCCCGACCGCGTCGGCCTCGGGGTCGGTGCTGGTGGAGATCCCGGCCTCGACGCAGGCGGCGAGCGCCTCGCCGAGCACGCGCAGGCTCGCGTCCCCGAGGCTGACGAGGTCCTGCTCGGTCACCGACGAGTCCCCGAGCGTGGGCATCCACAGGCCGCCGAACATGGTGCGGTACCGCTCGGGGCGTGAGCGGGCGAAGCCGAGGTAGGCGTGGCACACGGCGTACAGGCGTGCGCGGGGATCGCCGCCCGCCCGCGCCACCGCCGCGTTCAGCGCCTCCTCCAGCTCGTCGAAGGCACGGCGGACCACGGCCAGCATGATGGCGGGCTGGTCCGCGAAGTGCGGGTAGATCGACGGCGCCGCGATCCCGACGCGGCGCGCGAGGGACCGCAGGGTGATGGCGCGCTCGTCCCCCGTCTCGTCGAGCATCTCCACCGCGGCGTCGACGATCTCCTCACGCAGGCGACCGCCCTGTCCCCGGCGGTTGCGGGTGCGCGGCGCGGAGGCTTCCTTCGTGTCCTTCATGGTGTCACCTTACGGCTGGAAGTCGATGCGGTCCGTCTTGCATCCTTGAGTTTACGGCTGTAAGTTTACGCGCGTTAGCAAAAAGCTTCCGACAGGAGTCCCCATGAACGCCGCCACCACCGCCACCCAGGTCCTGCTGCCCGGCCGGGTCGAACCCTCCGGCCTCCAGGTACGGCTCCGAGCACTGTCCGCTCCCGGAGCCGGACACGTCCTGCTGCGCATGGAGGCGACCGGGGTCTCGTTCGCCGAGCAGCAGATGCGCCTGGGCAAGTACTTCGACCAGCCCCCGTTCCCGTTCGTGCCGGGCTACGACGTCGTCGGCACCGTCGAAGCCGCCGGTCCGGGCGTGGACACCTCCCTCATCGGGCGCCGCTTCGCCGCCGTCACCAAGACCGGCGCCTGGGCCAGCCATCTGGTCCTGGACGCACGCGACCTCGTGGCGGTGCCGGAGGGGGCGGACCCGGCGCAGGTCGAGACGCTGCTCGTCAACGGCATCACCGCCTGGCAGATGCTGCACCGCACGGCCCGCGTGCGGCGGGGCGGCACCGTCGTCGTACTGGGCGCCAACGGCGGCGTGGGCACGGTCCTGGTCCAGCTCGCCCTGCACGCCGGGATCACCGTGATCGGTACGGCCGCGCCGCGCCACCACGAGGCCGTGCGCGCGCTCGGCGCGACCCCCGTCGACTACCGCGACCCGCACGTGTACGACAGGATCCGGGACCTGGCGCCCGAGGGCGTGGACGCGGTGTTCGACCACGTCGGCGGCGGGAACCTGGTCCGGTCGTGGCGCCTGCTGCGGCGCGGCGGCACACTCGTCTCCTACGGCACGGCGTCGACGAAGGACGTCGAGGGCGACTCCCGGCTGCCCGTGCTCGCGCTCTTCGGCCGACTCCTGGTGTGGAACGCCCTGCCCAACGGCCGGAGCGCCCACTTCTACAACTTCTGGGCCGGACGCGCCCGCCGCGCCGACGCCTTCCGCGCCCGGCTGCGCGAGGACCTGACCGAGGTGCTGCGGCTGCTCGCCGACGGGGTCCTGGCACCGCAGGTGGCCGCCCGCGTCCCGCTCTCGGAGGCCTCCCGCGCGCTGGCCCTCGCCGAGTCCCGCACGGTCGTCGGGAAGGTCGTGCTCGTCCCCGACGCGTGAGGCCAGCGCGCTCCGGACCTCCCCGCCACCGGTCCACGGTCCTCGAAGCCGGTGGAGCCGCCCGTGGTACGCCCCTCGTCCACGAGTCCGTCCGCACAGCGGTGAAGTCCGATCACCGAGCACATCCGCGCCGACGTGCACCACTGGCGGGACCCTCCCAGAAGGCAGGTGCGGAGAGCCGGTCATGATTCCGGTGCGATTGTGCCGTTCTTCTGCGCCCTCCCTCCTCCTCGGCCTAGTCTCAGGCCCTATGGGACAGACCAACGCCCCGCTCGACTACGTCTTCCTTCTCGGGCGGGAGATCGGAGTGGACGGAGACGTCCTTTCGATACGTGACCCGGCACTGCGTGTGCTGGCTGTGGAGCGAGTGCCCTGCGAAGTGGAACTCGGTGTGGCCCTCGCGCTCCTGGAGACCAGTGGGGCGGAACGGCTCCAGCAGATACTCCTGGAGGTCGTTCGCCCCTCCGGGGATGTCGCACTGGCCATGAGCGGAAAGGCGGATGCACCCTCTTCCAGCCGTGCGGCTGTCTGGGCCAGCCCTCTCCACGTGGTGATCGACGAGACCGGTGAATGGACCGTGAGGGTACGTGCCGGTGGAGTCCAGGCCGTGCGAGTGGTCGATGTCGTGGTGAAGGCGACGGAGTAGATGCCTCCGCGAATGACCACCCACCTTCTCGAGAGGATGCGGCGAAGGCGCATCGCCGAGGAAGACGTCCTGGCGGTGCTGCAACGCCCTCTGGCAGAGGAGCTCGACTCCGCGAACAACTCCTACAAGCTGTACGGACACACCGGTGACGGCAGGAAGATCTACGTTGCGGTGAAGGACACGACCTGGGGAACTCCAGACCCTGTGATCAAGACGGTGGTGGAAGTATCGTGATTCCCATGGCAGCGCCCCGGAGAGTGACGATCGACCAGGAAGCGGACGCGGGTTACCTGACTCTCGCCGACGCTCGCGTGGAGAGAACCCTCGACTACGGTCCGTTCGTCGTGGACTACTCCGCTGACGGTCGGCCGGTGGGGGTGGAAGTCCTCACCCTGGGGCGTCCTCTGGACACCACAGCCCTTCTGGAGGTTCTGCAGGAGTCCGGAGCGGCGGACCCGGACACACGAGCGTGGGTGAACGCGTTCGCCGCCCAGATCCTGGGGCTCGATGACCGGGTGCCCGTCCCGCCGCTTCGGCGCGGACCGAAGGCACCCCCTGAGGAGATGCGCTTCCTGACTGTCGCGGAGGTCGCCTCGATCATGCGCGTGTCGAAGATGACGGTGTACCGCATGGTTCACGCCGGAGTCCTCCCGGCGGTCCGGGTGGGCCGCTCCTACCGGGTTCCCGAGCGCTCCGTACACAAGTACGTCGAGGAGATGGGCTCCCGGCTCCGCGTCCTCGGGTGAGAAAGTGCGCTCCCGGGAACGGGGCGGGCCCGAAGCGGACGTGGATGTCGCCCGCTGCCGCTAGTGTTCTGGCCATGCCGAAGGACCTGAAAGAAATCATGGACAGCGGTTGGGCCGAGGCCCTGGAGCCGGTCGCGCCGCAGATCGCCGCGATGGGCGACTTCCTGCGCCAGGAGGTCGCGGAGGGCCGCACCTACCTCCCCGCCGGTGAGAACGTCCTGCGCGCCTTCAAGCAGCCCTTCGAGGACGTGCGCGTGCTCATCGTGGGCCAGGACCCCTATCCGACCCCGGGCAACGCGGTGGGTCTGAGCTTCTCGGTCGCCCCGGACGTGCGCCTGCCCGCGAGCCTGCGCAACATCTACAAGGAGATGGTCGACGACCTGGGCGTGCCCATGCCCTCCAACGGCGACCTGACCCCGTGGACCCAGCAGGGCGTGCTGCTGCTCAACAGGGTGCTGTCGGTGGAGCCGGGCAAGGCCGGTTCGCACCGGGGCAAGGGCTGGGAGGCCGTCACCGAGCAGGCCATCCGGGCGCTCGCCGAGCGCGACAAGCCGCTGGTGGCGATCCTGTGGGGGCGCGACGCCCGCAACCTGCGCCCGCTGATGCCGGGCGTACCGTGCGTGGAGTCCGCGCACCCGAGCCCGCTGTCGGCACGGAACGGGTTCTTCGGCTCGAAGCCGTTCAGCCGCGCCAACGAGATGCTCAAGGAACAGAACTCCGACCTGGTGAACTGGGAGCTGCCCTAGCGGATCCCACCACGGGAGCACGCTCACTTCTCCCGGACCCCCGAAACCCATGCTGACCTGCGGACTCGGCACCACCCCCGGTGCCGGGTCCGACCGTGTTTCCCCCACCTCCCTCGAAGTCGGAAGAGGCACCCCCGATGGCGAAACGGCTCACCTACGCGGACGCGCTCAAGATCCTCGGCCACAACGACTCGGAGGTGATGAACCTCGCCGAGAGGCTCGCGGACGGCGGACTGGGACTGGTGGGGGTGCCCGACCTCTTCGGTCTGCGCGGGTTCCTGGTGAGCAAGGGCCGCCAGGCCATCGAGGGGATCCGGGGCAAGCTCAGCGGTGAGAGCCGCCTGTCCCGGACGGAGAAGATCGAGGCGGCCCACAAGGTCCTGGTCCTCATCTCGTTCTTCGAGGCGGTGGAGGAGTGCCTGGACAGGGCCGAGGCGCCCTTCTCCCTGGACGCGCTCAAACTCTCCGAGGCCGAACCGTTCACGCACTTCGACTCGGCCCTCCAGGACCTGGGGGAGCTCCCCGCCCCCGCCGACGTGCACACCGAGAACGTGGCCCCCTACGAGATCCTCCAGGTCTTCCACCTCCTCACGGGCAGCTTCAGCGACATCCTGGTGAGCCATCCCGAGGCCGTCGAACACGGTGTGGACCACGACCACCCCCTCATGGCACGGCTGACCGACGAGGTCCCCGAGGACGCCGCCCGGCGGCTCACCGAGTACCTGCGCCAGCTCGCCGCCGAGGTCCCCGAGTTCGGCATGTGGGTGCACCTCTACGAGCACGACCGCACCCGCCAGGTCCTCGCCCAGGGGTTCGGGGAGCTGAGCGAACTGCTGGAGCTGGCGGGCTCCGGCCGACCGGTGGACCAGCGCAGGCGGGAACTCGCAGCCTCCTACCGGGCGGTGCTGCGCCAGCCCGTGCTGCGCTCGGACGAGGCCTCGTCGGGGCTGGTCCTGCCCGCCCTGGAGGACGCCTACGTTCCCCCGTGCGGCCGTGTGCTGAGGGCCGACAGCAACGGCTCCCCCTCCACGGAGGAGGCGTGGCAGGAGGCCGTGCTCGTGGACGACCTCCGGCGCTTCTTCGCGCTGCACCTGATCCATTCGAGCTCCGTCGAGACCCCCACGGTCGTCCTGGGCCACCCGGGCGCGGGCAAGTCCAAGTTCACCGAGATGCTCGCGGCCCACCTGCCCGCCGCCGACTTCCTTCCGATCCGGGTGGAGCTGCGCTCGGTCCAGCCGAACGCGCCCATCCACGCGCAGATCGAGGAAGGACTCGCCGAGACGCTCCACACCCGCGTGTCCTGGCGCGAACTCGCCGAGTCGGCGGACGGCGCGCTGCCCGTCATCATCCTGGACGGCTTCGACGAACTCCTCCAGGCGACCGGTGTGGACCGCTCCGACTACCTGGAGCGGGTGGAGGAGTTCCAGCACAAGCAGGAGGCCCTGGGGCAGCCCGTGGCGGTCATCGTCACCAGCCGCACGGTCGTGGCGGACCGGACGCGCTTCCCCATGGGCACCACCGTGGTCCGGCTGGAACCCTTCACCGAGACCCAGATCGGACAGATGGTCCGGGTGTGGAACGAGGCGAACGCGCGGGCCCTGGCCTCCCGCGGCCTGGACCCGCTGACCGTCGACTCCCTCCTGCCCTACCGCGAACTGGCCGAGCAGCCCCTGCTGCTGCTCATGCTGCTCATCTACGACGCCGGGGACAACGGTCTGCGGCGCGCCTCGCACGCCCTGTCCCACGGTGAGCTGTACGAACGGCTGCTGACGATGTTCGCCAGGCGCGAGGTGGACAAGCACCACTCCGGCCTGGGCAGGAACGACTTCGACGAAGCGGTCGAGGAGGAGCTGCGCCGTCTGGAGATCGCCGCGCTGGCGATGTTCACCCGGCGCAAGCAGAGCGTGAGCGCCGACGAGCTGGACCGGGACCTCGCGGTCCTCATGCCCGACGCGGCGGTGCGCGCGGCCGACGCCGACCTGCACGGACGGATCGACCCCGCCCACCAGGTGCTGGGCAGGTTCTTCTTCGTCCACGAGTCCCGGGCCAGGCGCGGCGAGGGCAGCGCGAGCGTGTTCGAGTTCCTGCACGCCACCTTCGGCGAGTACCTGGTGGCCAGGGCCGTGGTCGTCGCCCTGGACGAGCTTGACGCCTCACGCGCGCGCTCCCCGCGGCGCCGGGGTCGGAGCACCCGCCCCGACGACGGCGAGCTGTACGCCCTGTCCTCCTTCGCCAGCTACGCGGGCAGGGAGAAGGTCGTGGACTTCCTCGCCGAACTCCTGGAGCGCCGGTTCGCCGAGGAACCCGAGGCCCGCGAGGACTACGCGCGCCTGCTCGTGGAACTGTTCCAGGAGGCGCCCTTCCCCGCCTCCAACCGGTCCTACACCGCCTACGAGCCCGCGCGGCTGCCGCTGACCCGCCGCGAGGCCAACTACACCAGCAACCTCGTGATCCTGCTGTGCCTGGTGCGCGAGGAGCCGGTGGACGTCCGCGAGCTCTTCCCGGAGGCGCACGAGCCCGACCAGACCCTCCAGGGCACCACCACGCTGTGGCGCACCCTGCCCGGCGCCGAGTGGTTCAGCATCGTGTCCGTGCTCCGCGTCCGCCACCTGGACGGCTGGGAGGCCGGCGGCCCCGTGACGGTCATCGGCAGGGAGGACGGCGCACCGGTCAACGTCGGGGAGTGCATGGGGTTCGAACTGCGCAAGAACAACGACGCCGTGCCCTCCGTGACCGACCCCTACGGCATCTCCGTGTCCTACGACACGGTCGCCTCCCGTCTGCTCCGGTCGATGGCGATGCGCGTCAACGGCACGGCCGCGCGCTTCGTGTTCGGGCTCCTGCCCTACCTGGGCCACGTGTCGGAGGACCTGGGCACCTGGTACGCGGACGTCCACTCCGAGGCGACGTGGACGGAGGCCCACGAGGTCATGCGGCTGCGGCTGGAGCCCGCCGCCGAAAGCCCCGGGGAGCGCCTGCGCACCTACCGGCGTCTGCTCGCGCAGCGGGCCCTCGGACGCCTCGAACTGGTGGTGCTCAGGCAGGCGGCGGAGGACCTGGCCCTCGCGCCCGAGGCGTCCGCGTTCGGTGCCGAACTCGTGGAGATCGTCAACCTCTACCTCAACGGTGTGCGGACGGTGGTGGTCGGGCCCCAGATCCGGGAGGAGACGGTCGTCCCGGTCCTGCGGGCCCTGGCCCCGCACACGCACGAGGACGTCTTCGAGCGGGTCCTCGGACTCGCCCGGGCCTCGTGGGAGCCGGAGCACGGCGCCCGTGCCGTCGGCGGTGTCGGGGAAATCGGGGAACAGGCCGCCGACACCGTCCCCGGGCTGCGCCGGACGCCTTTCCCGACGGGCCACTACAGCAGCAGCGGGGGCTGAGCGCGCCGCCCCGGCAGCCGGCCGTGCCGAAACCCGGCGCGGCCCGCGTCCCCGTCCAGGGCGACGGTCGGACGCGTCGGGATCCGGCGGGTCCGGCGGCCTCCTCACGTCCCTGTCCCGTGCGTGCGGACCAGCCGCCGCGCCCCCGCTACCCGGCCGCGCGCACCCGCTCCACCAGGGCGGGGAGCGCCGTGCCGATGGGGTCGCGGACCACGGCACCGGCGAAGTCGTCGTAGGGCGTGGGCTCGGCGTTGACGACCACCAGGCTGGCCCGCGCCATCATGGCCACGTCGCACAGCCCCGCCACCGGGTGGACCGTCAGCGACGTGCCCACGGCCAGGAACACGTCGCACTCGCGGGCGGCCCGGCTGGCCGCGTCGACGACGTCCGCGTCGAGCCGCTGCCCGAAGGAGATGGTGTCGGACTTCTGGATGCCGCCGCACTCCGGGCAGCGGGGGTCGGACTCCTCGTCCAGGCGCGCCAGCACCGTCTCGCTCGGCGTGCGCAGGCCGCACGCCATGCACACCACCCGCAGCATGGTGCCGTGCACCTCGATGACCGCGTCCTCGGACGTCCCGCCCCGCTGGTGCAGGCCGTCGATGTTCTGGGTGATCAGGGCCCGCAGCCGCCCGGTGGCCTCCAGGTCGGCCAGGGCGCGGTGCGCGGCGTTGGGGCGGGCCCGCCACACCGGGTGGGTGCGGCGCTGGGCCCACACCCTGCGGCGCACGTCCGCGTCGCCCATGTAGATGTCGATGTCGGAGAGGGCCTGCGCGTCCGGGTCGGTGGTCCACACCCCGTGCGGTCCGCGGAAGTCGGGGATGCCGGAGTCGGTGGACACGCCCGCCCCGGTGAGGACCGTGACGCGTTCGGCGGACTCCAGGAGTTCGGCGGCCCGTTCGAACTCCCCTGGGTCGGAGAAGGGCGCTGATTCGGTGGTCGTCGAGGCCATACCCCCCATTCTTACGCGGACGGGGCACCGTTCGCCCCACCGCGCCCGCCGCCGCGCACGGCGCGCCCCGCGACGCTCCGGCGCACCGCCCCGGGCCGCGGCGGTGCGCGGCGCCGGCCCGACCCGGGGCATAATCTCGGGGGCACAGGAAGGGCACGGAGGCCACATCCCCTGCCGATGCACACGAGGTGGGCAAAGGGTGCGAAAATCGACACCGTCATGAAGCAGCCGTCCTACATCCTCGTGGTCAACGGGACCAAGGTCGAGCGCCCGGTGTTCGTCCTGGGCGCTCCCCACTCGGGAGTCGCCGAGGTCGCCCGTGCCCTGTCGCGCGTGCCCGGCCTGCACCTGGGCGCGGGCTCGTCGGGCGTGCTCAACGCCGTCTACGCCGTGGCCAGACGCCCCTCCCTCGCGTTGGAGAAGGTCGCCGGGACGGCGAGCCTGCTGCGCGAGGCCTACGCCGAGGCCTGGCAGCTCACGCCCCTGACCTGCCCGCGCTGTCCGGGACCGTGGGCGCGCGTGCCCGCCAACGCCGCCGCCGAGCCGTGCGAGCACAGCGCGGAGGTGCGCCGCTACGGCGACGCCAGCCCCGACCTGCTGTTCTGCGCCACCGCCCTGCACGCGGCCTTCCCCGACGCCCTGTTCGTCCAGGTCATCCGGGACGGCCGCGACGTCATCGCGGACATGATGGAGGACGAGCGCTCGCTGGCCTGGCTCAAGCCGAGCTTCATGAAGCTCGACCACGAGTTCCCCAACCACTTCTTCGGCCTGGAGGAGGAGTCGGACCTGTCCGCGTTCACGGAGGGCTCCACCGCCGCCAAGTGCGCGATGCGCTGGCGCGGGGCGATCCGCATGTCGGCCCTGCTGCGCCGCTCCATCGGCGCCGAGCAGCTGATGACCCTGCGCTACGAGGACGTGCACGGCGGCGAGGTGGAGGCGGCCGAGCGGCTGCGGGAGTTCACCGGGGCGCGGGTGTCGGCCTCGGAGCTGCTGACCGCGGAGTCCTGGGGCGTGGGGTCGTGGCGCGAGCGCCTGACGCGCGACCAGTACGGCGACGTGCGCCAGGTGGCGGGCACGGAGCTGTCCCGGCTCGGCTACACCTGAGCCCCCGGCGGGACCGGCGCGCGCTCATGGCGGCCCCGGTCCCCTGTTCGCGGGCCCGGACGGGCCCCGGCCCCACCCCCCGGCCCCGATCCCCGGTCCCCCGTCCGAAACGGCCGGACACGCCCCGGCTCCGGCGCCCTCAGTCCGCGCCGTGCACGGTCATCAGGGCGTCCGCCGCGGCGCGGGCGGTGCGCGCGGCGTCGACGACCCCGGTGACGTTGCGGGCCACCACGGCGCCCTCGTGCAGCATGGCCAGCGCGTCGCCGAGCGCCCCGGGGTCCCTGGCGCCCGACCGCTCGGCCAGGTCGGCGTAGAGGCCGCGCAGCCACCGTTTCTGCTCCTCGGCGACGGCGCGGCCGGGGTGCTCGGGGTCGGAGAGCTCGGCGTAGGCGTTGACCATGGCGCAGCCGCGCGGGTTCTCCTCGCCCGTCCAGTCGTCCAGGGCGTCGAACGTGGCGGCCACCAGCTCCCTCGGGGTCCGGGCCCGCTCCAGGTAGCCGTCCAGGTAGGCGCGCCAGCGGGCGTCGCGGGCGCGCAGGTAGTGGACGACGAGCTGCTGCTTGGATCCGAAGCGGTCGTAGATGGTCTTCTTGGTGACCCCCGCCCGCTCGGCGACCAGCTCCATGCCCACGGTGTTGATCCCGCGGGTGTAGAACAGCTCGGTCGCCACGTCCAGGACGCGGCGCGCGGCCGGGGTCAGCGGTGTCGTCGCGGTAGCGGGCACGGTGTCCACTCCCTCCCTCGCGCCCCGTCGGGGGCGCCTCGTTCGGACTACATTGTGAGTATACCGACCGGTGTGTTTACCTGCCCGCATGGAACACATCAAGACACGTCCCCGCCGCTCCGTACCACCCCTCCTGCTCGCCGCCGGACTGGTGGTGATGTGGAGCTCCGGCTTCGTCGGCGCGGATCTGGGCACCCGGTACGCGCCCGCGACCACGCTGCTGGCCTGGCGTTTCCTGGTCGTGGCCGCACTCCTGGCGGGGTGGTGGCTGTGGCGGGGTCCGCGGATGTCCCGGCGTGACCTGGCGGCGCACGCCGTGCTGGGCCTGCTGGCCCAGTCCGGGTACCTGTACGGGGTGTTCGCCGCCGCGCAGGCGGGTGTGGCCGCCGGGACGAGCGCGCTGGTGGCCGCCCTCCAGCCCCTGGTGGCGACCGCCCTGGCCGTCCCGCTGCTGGGCGAACGGGTGCGGCCGCGCCAGTTGGCGGGCCTCGCGCTGGGGCTGGGCGGGGTCGGCCTGGTGGTGGGCGCGGACCTGTTCCGGCCGGGCGCGGCGCCGTGGTGGGGCTACCTGCTGCCGTTCGGGGCGATGCTGTCCCTAGTGGCCGCGACCCTGCTGGAGCGCCGCGCGCGGCCCGGGGGCTCGGTGGTGCAGGCCCTGGCGGTGCAGTGCGCGGTGAGCGCGGTGCTGTTCACGGGGCTGGCCGCGGCCACCGGGACGCTGGCACCGCCCGCCGACCCCGGGTTCTGGGCGGCGGTGGTGTGGGTGGTGGTGCTGTCCACCCTGGGCGGCTACGGCCTGTACTGGGCCGTCCTGGCCCGCTCGGGCGTGGCCCGGGTGTCGGCCCTGCTGTACCTGACCCCGCCCACCACGCTGGTGTGGTCGTGGCTGATGTTCGGCGACCCGGTGGGGCCGGTCGCCCTGGCGGGGATGGCGGTGTGCGCGGTGGCCGTGGTGCTGGTGAGCACCGGGGGAACCGGAAGCCGCGCCGCCCGGACGGACACGAAGGCTACCGGCGCTCCCGGCCGGGAACCGAAACGCACGGCCGCAACCACCACGAGCACCCCCGACCGGGAACCGGAGCACACGGCCGCAACCACCACGAGCACCCCCGACCGGCTACCGGAGCGTCGGGCCGAGACCGCTGCCGCTGCTCCCGCCCGGGCGCCGGAACGCGGGACCGGGGACGCTACGGACGCTCCCGGGCCGGAAGCGGACCGACCCCGTCCGAGGAGACGGTGACCCCGGGCCGTCCGGCCTCCTCGACCGGGCTCCACACCTGCTCCGCGCGCAGGGGTCCGCTCCCGGTCGCGTCGGGGACCACGGCGGTGCACGCCACCTCCACCACGGCGTCGGGGTCCAGGAGGTCCACCACCCCCAGGACCGTCGTCGGCGGGTGGAAGCGGCCCATGTGCCGCCGGTAGACCGCGCCCATGCTCTGGCCGTGGGCACGGTAGGCCGCCATGGACGTGGTGAAGACGCGCATGTCCACCACGTGGGCGGGCTCGGCTCCCGCCGCGCGCAGCGCCTCCACCGCGTTGGCGAGCGCGCGGTCGAACTGCTCCGCCAGGCCCTCCCCGACGATCCTGCCGTCGGGGCGGTGCGCGCGCTGCCCGCCGACGTGGACCACCCGCCCGGGGCTGACCACGAGCGCGTGGGAGGAGCCCGTCGGCTCGGCGAGGGTGAGCGGGTTGACGATCTCGTGCGGTGTCCGGCCCATCGGCGGCCCCTCCTGCCCGTGTCGCGCCCGCCGACCGTCACGGACGGGCCCTTTGGGAACCCGCCGCACGGGCGGCTACGATGAGCGCATGTCGATCACTGTGCTGCTGTCCGCCCTCGCCCTCGTCGCCGTGCTGGGGGTCTTCGCCGCCATCTTCGTCGGCGGCGCCGTCTACGTCGGCCGCATGCGCCGCAACGGCACCGAGGCCGTCCTGGCCGGGGCCCGCAGGCACCGGGAGCTGCGCGACTAGGAGGTCCCCTCCGGGCCCCGGCGGGCGGCGGGGAGGTTCAGGCGCCGTCGAAGTCGTCGGGGTCGGGGCCGAACCTGCTGTCGGTGTTGAGCCCGCTGATGCGGTCCATCTCCGCGCGGGAGAGCTCGAAGTCGAAGACCTGGAAGTTGGAGCGGATGCGCTCGGGGGTCACCGACTTGGGGATCACCACGTTGCCGAGCTGGATGTGCCAGCGCAGCAGCACCTGCGCGGGCGTGCGCCCGTGCGCCTCGGCGACCGCGACGACGGTCGGGTGGCCGAGCAGCTTGCCCTGTCCCAGGGGACTCCACGCCTCGGTGACGATGCCGTGCTTGGCGTCGAAGGAGCGCATGTCCGCCTGGGTGAGCAGCGGGTGCAGCTCGATCTGGTTGACCATGGGCGTGATGCCGCCCTCCTCCATGACCCGCTCCAGGTGCGGGCGCTGGAAGTTGGACACGCCGATGGCGCGGACGCGGCCCTCGGCGTAGAGGCGCTCCAGCGCCTTCCAGGTCGGCACGTACAGGTTCCGGCGGGGCATGGGCCAGTGCACGAGGTACAGGTCGACGGTGTCCAGGTTCAGGCGTCCCAGGCTGGCCTCGAAGGCGCGCAGGGTGGCGTCGTAGCCCTGGTCGGGGTTGGCCAGCTTGGTCGTCACGAACAGCTCGCCGCGATCCAGGCCCGAGCGGCGCAGCGCCTCGCCCACCCCCTCCTCGTTGCCGTAGGCGGCCGCGGTGTCGATGCTGCGGTAGCCCGCCTCCAGCGCGGTGGAGACGGCCGCCACGACCTCCTCCTGGGGCACCTGCCACACGCCGAAGCCCAGCTGCGGAATGCGCAGGCCATTACCCAGAGTGAGTTCTGGAACGGTCGTCTGCTGCATCTGTCTCATCCCCCGTCGGCGCCGAACGGTCTGCCTTGCTCTTCCAACATGCGGTCTTCCCCCTACCGCAGTCGCATACTGCCACGTCCGGGCGGGTCGCGGTCCCAGATGCGCCGTGACTGTGCGGGCTTTTTACCGTTCACGCCCGGTGACAGCCGACGTGTGGGGACATCCCGGACACCGAGGTCTCCGCCCGGGCGGAGGGAGCCGCCGGCGGGAACGGCGCGGGGTTCCCCCGGTGTCGTCCTCCGCCCCGGCGGCACCTCCCACGCGTCACTGTGCTCTCTCTTTCCTCGCCCCTACCCGGTGGGACCGGTCCTGCCCACACACCCCCGCTCCCCTGTGCCCGGGGGGTCGCCGCCGATAGGCTTCCCTGGCCGTTCTGGAGGTGGGGCGATGGGACACGAACAGCGTGCCCGGGTCGGCGCCGAGCTGGCGCGGGAGCGGGCCGGGCTGGTCGAGCGCATCGTCGCCGAGGTGCACGCCGAGGTCCCGGCCTACCGCGCGCTGCACGGGTCCCAGCTCACCGAGGTCCGGGCGATCACCGGGTGGCTGATGGGCCGCTCGCTGGAGCTGTGGGCGGCCGGGGCGACGCGGCTGCCGCCGGAGGACGTGGAGCGGCTGCGCGGCATCGGCCGGTCCCGGGCGGCCGACGGGCGTTCGATCGGCGCGGTGGTGCGCGCGCACCGGGTGGGCTCGGCGGCGGCGGTGCGCCTGGTCGCCGAACTCGCCTCCGACCGGCTCGACGCCGCCGACGTGTTCGCCCTGGGCGAACTGTGGCTGACCTCGATCGACCAGATCTCCGAGAGCCTGTCCGCGGGCCACGCCGAGGCCGCGCGCCGCCTGGACGCGGACCTGGAGCGGGCCCGCCGGGCCTTCCTGGACGACCTGCTGATCGGTCGGCAGGCCTCGCGCGGGGCCATCCGCGACCGGGCGCGGACCCTGGGCATCGCCCCGCCCGACCCGGCGGTGCTGGTGGTGGCCGAGGCCGACGGCGGCCCCTGCGACGGGGCGCCGCGGTCGGCCGCGGTCGCCGCCGGGATGGAGCTGCCGGGCCTGGTGGAACCGGCGGGCGCCGACCCGCTGGTGACCACGCGCTCGGGACGCGTGGTGCTGCTGGTCCGCCCCGACGACGCCGACCGGGTGGCCGCCGTGCTCGGCGGACGCCCCTGGCGCGGGTGCGTGCTGGAGCCGCGCGCGCTGACGGACATGTCGGCCGCCTACCGGCTGGCCGACGGCGCCCTGGAGACCGCGCCCGCGCACGCCTTCGACTCCCGGGGGCTGCTCGGGACCTCCGACGCGTGCGTGCTGGCGCTGCTCAACGGCGGCCCGGTCACCCCGGCCGCGGTCCGCCGCACCGTGCTGGGGCCGCTGCTGGCCGAGGGCAACGCCCACCTGCTGGAGACGCTGCGGGCCTACCTGCGCGAGGGCGCGGCGACCACGGCCGCGCAGGCGCTGCACGTGCACGCCCAGACGCTGCGCTACCGGCTGCGCCGGGTGCGGGAGCTGACCGGGCACGACCCGCACCGGCCCTGGCAGCGGTTCGTGCTGGAGACCGCCTGCGCGATCGCGCCCTGACCGGTTCCGGCGCGGACGGCTGCCCGGGCCTTCCGGTCTGTGGCGCGGACAGGCCCCGACCCGCTCGCGCGTACGGGCCGGGGCGCGGTGCTCGCTGGGAGGGTGGCCCGCTCGCGCGTACGGGCCCCGCACGGCGGGGCCGCGCCATGAGACGCCCTGGCGGTCCGCTCGCGCGCGTACGGGCCGGGCACGGATCAGGGCGCCGTGGACGGCCCGGTCCCCTCCGGTGGCGTCTGCTGGAGGACCTGGTCGCGGTACTCCTGGAAGGACTCCCATCCGTCGTCGCCGTCCTCGCTCAGGAAGTCGCCGCTCGAGCAGTCGAGGGCGCGGCAGCCGAGCACCTGGGCCATGCGGAGGATGGAGGGCACGGACGGGGTCGCCGCCGCGGACGTGGAGCATCACGCTCCTCACCGGGTCCCCGGTGCCGATGTTGAGCTCCATGTCCCAGCCCTGCTCCTCGTCCCGGAGGTGGCCCCAGGCCGGATCGGACAGGTCCGCCTCGGGGAAGGCCTCGCGCAGCGTCGCCAGGAGCCGGGCCAGCGGCGCGATGGACTCGGTCCCGAGGTCCTCGGGGAGGTCGTCGACGGACTCCGCGTCCGCGGGCGCCGGCGTCAGCAGTACGTCCCAGCTCATGGGACTCCTCTCTCACGGGGATGCTCCGGCCGGACACTAGCGTCCGCCTGCGACGGTCCCGGTACGCCGCGGCCCGGCACACGCCGCACCGGGCCCGGCGGACCGCTCCGACCAGCGAAAGCACACGAAACTTACCCTCGGTTGGCGCGGGGTTAGGCCCCCGGAAGCGGTGGGTAGCCGAGACTGGCAGGCGGAGCGCGGCCACCGTGCGCGCTCCCCGCGACACGAGTCACACCGACTGGAGGGGGACCAGAGTGACGACCGCAGAGCGCAAGACCGGGGCACCCAAGCCCAGGAGCAGCCAGCCGTGGCTGCACCAGAGCGGCGAGGAGATCCAGGAGTTCGGGACGGTCCGCCAGTTCCCGGTCGGGCTGTCCTACGACACCCGGATGTACTCGTGCCAGCGGCTCAACCAGGTGCTGTGCGACACGCGCATCCTGCACGACCTGTACAAGAAGCACCACTGGCTCATGCGCGGGCACACCTTCTACCAGCTGCACCTGCTGATGGACAAGCACGCCGGCGAGCAGACCGCGCTGATCGACGACCTGGCCGAGCGCGTCCAGACACTCGGCGGGGTGGCGGTCGGCGACCCCCGGCACGTCGCGGAGATCACCAGCATCCCGCGCCCGCCCGACGGCGCCGAGGAGGTGCCCGCGATGCTCTCCCGCCTGCTGGAGGCACACGAGACGATCCTGGAGGACTGCCACGACGCCGCCGCGCGCACGCAGGAGCTGGGGGACGACGGCACCAACGACCTGCTGGTGTCGGACGTGATCCGCACCAACGAGCTCCAGGCCTGGTTCGTGGCCGAGCACCTGGTGGACACCCCGCTGGTGCGCACCTAGACCCGGACACACGTGTCGAGGGGCCCGGCGGTCGCGCCGGGCCCCTCGACGCGCTCGGGGGTTGACGGGGCGCGGCCGCGTCGGGGACAGTTCTGCAATCGGTTGCAGTACCGGCACCGTCCTCGGCGAAAGAGTTCACCTCAGGAGAGGGGCCCGCCCATGGTCCGCCGCAGCTCCCCCGCCGTCCCCGGCGCGGCACACACGGGCGCGGGCGCCCGGCCCACCCCCGGAGCGGAGGGCCGGGTGATCACCGTGGCCGCAGACGGTTCCGGCGACCACACCGGGGTCCAGGCCGCGATCGACGCCGTGCCCGCGGGCGGCGCCGAACGCGTCACCATCCGCGTCGGGGCGGGCGTCTACCGCGAGCCGGTGGTGGTTCCCGCGGACAAACCCGGGATCACCCTGCTCGGCTCGACCGGCGACCCCCGGGACGTGGTCCTCACCTACGACCGTGCGGCGGGCACCCCCAGGCCCGGCGGGGGCGTCCACGGCACGTCCGGCAGCGCCAGCGTCCTCGTCTCCGGAGACGGCACGCACGCCCGCGACCTGACCTTCGCGAACTCCTGGCTGCGCGAGGAGCACCCCGGCGTCACCGGAACCCAGGCGGTCGCGCTGCGCGCCACCGGGGACCGGCTGGTCTTCGACAACGTGCGCTTCCTGGGCCACCAGGACACGCTGTACGCGGACTCACCGGACGCGGACACCCCCGCGCGGCAGTACTACCGCGGCTGCTACGTCGAGGGCGACGTGGACTTCGTCTTCGGCCGGGCCACGGCCGTGTTCGACGGATGCGTGTTCCACTCCCTGGACCGGGGCAGCGACACCGACAACGGCTACGTGACCGCGCCGAGCACCCGGCCCGGCCGGGAGTTCGGCTTCCTGGTCACCCGCGGCCGCTTCACCGGGGACGCCCCCGCCGGGACCGTCTACCTGGGCCGCCCGTGGGTGCCCAGCTCGCACCCGGACGCCGAGCCGCGGGTGCTGGTGCGCGACTCCTGGATGGGCCGCCACTTCCGCGGGGAGGGCTGGATCGCGATGGCCTCCGGCCACGACTGGCGGCGGTTCCGGATGCTGGAGTACCGCAACTCCGGTCCCGGCGCGCTGGTCACCGCGGACCGACCGCAGATGGACCCGGCCGAGGCCGCCCGGCACACCGTCGAGGCCTACCTGGCCGGGGACGACGGATGGAACCCGGCGCGGGAGCGCACGGGGCGCCCGGAGTCCGCCGCCCGGGGACGCTGATCCGGTCCGCCGTGCGGGCGCGCCCGGGGTCGGGCTCCGCCTGATGGGCGCGTCGCGCGCCAGGAGGGCTCCGGACTCGTTCCCGCCGCGCGACCCGTCCGGCCCCGACCTCCGGACACGGCGAAGGGCGGTGGAGCTGACCGCTCCACCGCCCTCGCGGACGGACGGGGTGTGCGGCGGCGGTCCCTGCCGGGCGCCGACCCGCACCTGCGAACCCCCGGCTACTCCTGGTCGGCCTCGGGGCTCTCGGTCGCGTCGTCGGCGCTGTCGTCGGGGCTCTCGGCGGCGTCGGCGTCGTCACCGGCAGCGGTCTCGACGATGTCGCCCTCGGCGTCCACCGCCAGGACCACGCCCTGCCAGGACTCCTGGATGAACTCCAGGACCCGCTCGTCGTGCAGCAGCTCGGCGAGCAGCTGGATGCGCTCGTCCTCGGCGTTCTCGGCCAGGGTCACCAGGCCGTTGGCGTAGGACTCGACGTAGTCGTCGCCCTCGGGCTCCCAGGCCAGGACGTTGGACTGCTCGGGCAGGTCGGTCTCGATGGCGTAGTTGCCGTTGACCACCGCGGCGTCCACGTCGGAGATCGAGCGGGGCAGCTGCGCGGCCTCCAGCGGCGTCACCGTGATGTCGCGCGGGTTGTCGACGATGTCCCTCTCGGTGGCGGACTCCCCGGCCTCGGGGTCGACGGTCACCAGGCCCTCGGCCTCCAGGATGCCCAGGGCGCGGGCGAGGTTGGCCGGGTCGTTGGGGACCGCGATCTCGGCGCCGTCGGGCAGGTCGTCGATGCTCTCGACGCTCTCGGAGTACAGGCCGAGCCGCTCGATGTGGACGTCGGTCAGGTAGGTGAGCTCGGCGTCGGGCCCGTTGGCCGTCCACTCGTTGAGGAAGGCGCGGTGCTGGAAGTAGTTGGCGTCCAGCTCTCCCTCGACCAGGGCGGTGTTGGGGACGTTGTAGTCGGAGATCTCCTCGATCTCCAGGTTCAGCCCGGCCTCCTCGGCGAGGTTCTCCTCGATGAAGGCGAGGATGTCGCCGTGCGGCACCGGGCTGACGCCCACCCGCAGCACGTCCCCCTCGCCGCCGGACTCGGCGGCCTGCTCGCTGGGCGCGCCGCAGGCGGCGAGCGCCAGGGTGAGGGCGGCTGCTCCGAGTGCGGCTGGAGTCGTGCGCATGGTGCGCTCCTTCGTGATCGTGGATGGAGGATCGCGGGGACGGGCCCCGCGGCGGCCGGTACGGATGCCGGCGAGGGTGCGGCTCCGCGGACCCTGTGGGGTACCGAGGAGCTGATCAGAGCTTAATCCACCGAATTGGTAGGAATTATCACTTCTGGGGCTCCAGGCACGTGGCATCGGCCACACGGGTCATATTCCCTACTGAATCGGTAGAAATTATAGGGTTATGCGCGCATCATGGGGAGCATGCCCAGCGCACACAGCCCTCTCGGCGCACCACCCGCCCCCGCACCGCCCCGGAACCCGACGCCCCCGGCCGGTGGACCCGGCTCCGAGCACTCGCTCCTCGGCGTGCTGCCGCTGCCCGGCGGCGACAGGTACATGCTGGTCTACGGCGTCGTCGTGGACGAGCCGCGCACACCCGACCGGCCGCCGCCCCGCGTGCGCGCCGGGCTGCTCGTGGACCGCGGCGCCCGCCGGGTCTGGTCGGGCGGCCGGGAGGTCGAGCTGACCTACCAGGAGTACGAGCTGCTGGACTGCCTGACCGCCTCGCCCGGACGCGCCATCCCCCGCGAGGAGCTGTTGGAGCGGGTGTGGAGCGCACGGAAGGGACAGAGCTCGCGCACGATCGACGTGCACGTCCACCGGCTGCGCCGCAAGCTCGGCCCCGCCGGGGGCCTCATCACCACCGTGCGCAGGGTCGGCTACGTCTACGAGGGGCCTCCGGCGTCGGTGTCCGCCGTCGGGGCCTGAGAAACCCGCGCGCGGCCCCGGGAGCGGGGCCGCGCGGAGGGGACCGGGTCGGGGTCCGGCGTGTCAGCCGCCGAGCGCGGGCTCGGTGACGGGCAGACCCCGGGCCCGCCAGGAGCGGTAGCCGCCGACCATGTCGGTGGCCCGGGTCAGGCCCAGCTCCTGGAGCTGGACGGCGGCCAGGCTGGAGGCGTAGCCCTCGTTGCAGAACAGCACGACGAGCCGGTCCGCGGAGTCGGCCTCGGGGATCCGGTCCGGGCTGGTGGGGTCGAGCCGCCACTCCAGCACGTTGCGGTCGATCACCAGCGCACCGGGGATCTCCCCCTCGGCCTCGCGGTTGACGGCGGGGCGGGTGTCGACCAGCAGGGCGCCCGCCCGCTGGGCCGCCAGCGCCTCGGCGGGCGAGAGCCGGTCCAGACGGGCGCGCCCGCTCTCCAGGAGCCGTTCGACGGCACTCACCGGCGGCCTCCCCTGGCGGGTACGCCCCCCAGGACGGGGGCGTCCGGTTCGGGGTCGGTGGTCAGGACGCTCCGGGTGCGGCGCAGCGCCCCGTCGCCGCCGACCTCGTAGTAGTGCATGGCGGTCAGCGGCGGCGAGTAGGCGTGCACGCTCACGGCGGGCGAGTCGGAGGCGTTGACGACGTCGTGCACGTGGCCGAGCGGGAAGCGGCCTCCCCCGCCGTCGGGCAGGGCGCGCTCGCGCAGCCCGGCGTCCCAGTACCGCTCGACCAGGTCCCCGGCGACGACCGTGAGCGCGCCGAGCGAACCGGCGTGGTCGTGCAGGCGGGTGGACTGGTCGGGGGTCCAGGAGATCAGCCAGACGTCGGTGTGGTCGTCGGCGCGCAGCCGGACCGACCAGCGGTTCCGTGCGTCGAAGCGGACCTCGTGGAGCCCCTCGCGGACCTCCCGGGCGACCTCGGCGGTCAGCTCGGACAGGCGGTCCAGGGTGAGCGGGGTGGGCGCCGCGGCGGGCGCTGCTGCGGTGTCGGTCATGGCGTGGTCCTTCGGAAGGTCGTGAGCGGTCCTTGTCGGTCACACGGGCCGCTGACACCGCTCGTCGAAGACGGTCGCCCGCGGGTGCGGTGGTGGTGCGCTGACTGCCATGACCGCAGTTAACCACATTCCCTACCTGTTTAGTTGCCTAAAGGCCGCCGCGCCGGGGGCACCGCGACGGAAAACGGTCACAACGGGACAACGGACAGTGACAACGCTTTCCAGCACCCGCCCCGATCCTCTAGGTTGTGGGGGTTGCCACCCCCACCCTGCCCTCACGGAGCGAGAACCATGCCCCTGGTCGCCGGAATCGACAGCTCGACCCAGTCCTGCAAGGTCGTGGTCTGCGACGCCGACAGCGGCGCGGTGGTGCGCGAGGCCCGCGCCCCGCATCCCGACGGGACCGAGGTCCACCCCGACGCCTGGTGGTCGGCCCTGGAACAGGCCTCCTCCGGCCTGCTCGACGACGTGGCCGCCGTCTCCGTCGCCGGACAGCAGCACGGCATGGTCGCCGTGGACGAGGTCGGCGCGGTGGTCCGCCCGGCGCTGCTGTGGAACGACACCCGTTCGGCCGGGACGGCCCTGGACCTGATCGAGGAGCTGGGCGGCCCCGCCGAGTGGGCCAAGGCCGTGGACAACGTGCCCAACGCCAGCCTGACCGTGAGCAAGCTGCGCTGGCTGGCCCGGCACGAGCCGGAGCACGCCGACCGCACGACCGCGGTGATGCTCCCCCACGACTGGCTCACCTGGCGGCTGACCGGAGCCGGATCCGAGCCCACCACCGACCGCGGCGACGCCTCCGGCACCGGTTACTGGTCGGCGACCGACGACGCCTACCGCCCCGACCTGCTGGCGCGGGCCTTCGGACGCGAGATCCGGGTGCCGCGCGTGGCCGAACCGGCCGAGGCCGTGGGGCGCACCCCCTCGGGCGCGCTGGTGGCCCCGGGCACCGGGGACAACATGGGCAGCGCCCTGGGCCTGGGACTGCGCCCGGGGGACGCGGTGGTCTCCCTGGGCACCAGCGGCACCGTGTTCGCCGTGAGCGAGGGCCCCACCCAGGACCCCAGCGGCATCATCTGCGGGTACGCCGACGCGACGGGCCGGTACCTGCCGCTGGTGTGCACCCTCAACGCGGCCCGGGTGCTCGGCGCCACCGCCGCGATGCTGGGCGTGGACCTGGCGGGCCTGGACGAGCTGGCGCTGGCCGCCGAGCCGGGCGCCGAGGGCGTCGTGCTGCTGCCCTACCTGGACGGCGAGCGCACGCCGGTACTGCCCGACGCCGCGGGGTCGCTGCACGGGCTGCGCCGGTCCAACATGCGCCCGGAGAACATCGCCCGCGCCGCGGTGGAGGGCATGCTGTGCGGGCTGGCCGACGGGCTGTCCGCGATGACCGACACCGGGATCCCGGTCAGCCGGGTGCTGCTCGTGGGCGGGGCGGCCCAGTCGGCCGCCGTGCGCGCGGTCGCGCCGACCGTCCTGGGCGCGCGGGTGGTCGTGCCCAGGCCCGCCGAGTACGTGGCCGTGGGCGCCGCCCGGCAGGCGGCCTGGACGCTGGCGGGGACCGCCGAGGCGCCGACCTGGGACCCGGGCGAGCCGGAGGCCACCGCCGAGCCCGTGGACGCGCCGCACGTGCGCGAGCGCTACGCCGAGGCGCGCCGCTCCGCCCACGGTCTCTAGGGGTCGGAACACTCCCCCGCCCGGGCGTCCGGGCGAGGGCCCGTCACCCGACCGAACCGGCGGTCACGGTTCGGCTGTCCCTGCGCCGGCCGCACACGGTCACGCACGCCGGCGAACCCCGGACCCGGCGGTACGACGCCGCGGAGGTCGTGGTGTGCAGGCCGGTTTCCCGGCGGCAGCGGAGATCGGTTCGGTAAAGGGGACCGGCGGCCCTCACCTCCCCGGCCCCGCCTCCAGCCGGGCGCGCACCCGCTCGGCCTGCCGCAGGTCCTCGGCCGCCTCGTACCCGGCCAGGGCCTCCTCCAGCGCGGCGCGCGCGGTGGCGGCGTCCACCGGTTCCAGGGCCTCGGCCCGCCTGAGGTGCATGTCGCCGACCCTGCGGTGGTCACCGAGGCGCCCGTGCAGTTCGGCGGCCCGCGCCCACCGGTCGAGGGCCTCTTCCCGGCGGCCGCGCCGCAGCAGCAGGTCGCCCAGGGTCGCGCCGAGCCGCGCCCGGTTCTGAGGTCGTCCGCCGGGTCCCCGGCGGCCAGGTCCAACGCCCGGACCAGCAACTCCTCGGCCTCCGCGTCCCTGCCCTGCTCCAGCCGCACCCCGCCGAGCTTGCGCAGCGCGTTGCGGACCGCGCGCGGGTGGCCCGCGGCCCCGGCGACCTCCAGCGCCTCCGCGAAGCGGTCGGCCGCCTCCTCCGTCCCGCCGCCGCGCAGCGCGGCGTCGCCGACCGCCTCCAGCGCGGTGAGCAGCACCAGCGGCTGCGGCGGTGCGACGGCGCGGGCCAGTTCCAGTGCCCGTCCGGCGTCCTCGCGGGCCCGCGCGAGGCTGTCGTCGCGCCGGTAGGCGATGGAGCGCTGCACGCACAGCCGCGAGAGCCGGGCCGGAGACGCCCCCCGCGGTGCTGTGGGTGCCCGCGAACGGTTCGTCGTCACGCCTGTCGTCGCTCAAGGGTCACCTCACGGCCGCGTCACTGCTGGGGCACGGGAAGCCTACCCAGCGGCCCGCGGACGACCCGGCCGCGCGGCCGGAAGGTGACCGCTTCCGGCCACGGCCGCCCGGTGTGACACCCCGAGAAGGGAGGAAACACCGGTTTCCCGGCGCATGCTGGCCTAGCCTGTCGGCGCATCCACCATTCGACGAAAGCGGGGCGAACATGAACCACGTACGGCTTCGCCAACTGGGACGGTCATCCCTGCGCGTGTCCCCCCTGTGCCTGGGCGGGAACGTCTTCGGCTGGACCGCGGACGAGCACGCCTCCTTCCAGATCCTGGACGCCTACACCGCGGCGGGCGGGAACTTCCTCGACACCGCCGACTCCTACTCCGCGTGGGTCGAGGGCCACCGGGGCGGCGAGTCCGAGACGGTCATCGGCCGCTGGCTCGCCTCGCGTGGACGTCCCGCCGACATGGTGATCGCCACGAAGGTGAGCGAGCACCCCGACTTCCGCGGCCTGTCCGCGTCCAACGTCAAGGCCGCCGCGAAGGCCTCGCTCGAACGGCTGGGCGTGGAGACCATCGACCTGTACTACGCGCACTTCGACGACGCCGAGACCCCGCTGGCCGAGAGCGCCGAGGCCTTCTCCGAGCTGGTGGACGAGGGCGTGGTGCGCCACGTGGGGCTGTCCAACCACAAGCCCGGCCGCATCCGGGCGTGGCTGGAGGTGTGCGAGGAGCGGGGCCTGCACGCCCCGGTGTGCGTGCAGCCCCTGTACAACCTGGTGGAACGCGGGATCGAGGCCGACCTGGTGCCGCTGGCGCGCGAACGCGGTCTGGCGCTGCTGCCCTACTTCGGCCTGGCCCGGGGGTTCCTCACCGGCAAGTACCGGCCGGGTTCGGCCGACGTGGACAGCCCGCGCGCCGGGAAGGCCCGCGCCTACCTGGACGAACCGCGCGGCCGACGGGTGCTGGAGGCCCTGGACACGGTCGCCGAGCGGTGCGGGGTCTCCCAGGCGGCCGTGGCGCTGGCGTGGCTGGCGGACCGGCCGTCCGTGGCTTCGGTGCTGGCCAGCGCCCGCGACACCGGCCAGCTGGCCGACCTCCTGCCCGCCAACCACCTGCGGTTGGACGAGGAGTCCGCGGCCCTGTTGACCAGGGCCACCGACCCGGAGCCGCCCGAGGACGCCTGAGGCCCCGGAGAGGTCCCAGGGGCCCAGGGTTCCCCGAGCCCCGGAGGCGCCCCGGTCTCGGGAAGCCCCGGGCCCCGGGGCGCCGGGCGCGTTCAGACGAGTTCGGCCAGCAGGGGGATCTGCTCGGGGTCGGCCAGGGCCGAGCCGACCGCCACCATCCGCGCCCCCGCGTCGAGGTACTCGCGCGCGTTGCGGGCGTCCATGCCGCCGGTGGCCACGATCCGCAGCTCGGGGAAGGGCCCGTGCATGGCGCGGAACCACGCCGTGCCGAGCGACGTGGCGGGGAAGGCCTTCACCCAGCGGCCGCCCGCCCTGATCACGCCCTGGATGTCGCTGGGGGTGGCCACACCGGGCAGGTGGGGCATCCCCGCCGCCTCCGAGGCGGCCATGACCTCCGCGTCGAAGCCCGGCGCGACGGTGAAGGCGGCACCGGCGCCGGCCACGTCGCGCACCTGCTCGGGGGTGATCACCGTGCCCGCGCCCACGGGGTGGCCGCGCTCGGCCCCGGCCCTGACGGTCGCGCGCAGCGCCTCCAGGCCCAGGGCGTCGCGGGCGGGCACCTCGACCGCGGTGACGCCCAGGTCCCACGCGCGCTCGGCCAGTTCGACCGTGGTGTCCACGGGCATGCCCCGCAGGATCGCCAGTACGCGGTGTCCCCCGAACAGTCCGTCCAGTCCCTGGTCACTCATGTCCTTCTCCTCTCACCGCGGCCACGGCCGCCGAAGCCTGGTCGGTCCACCGGTCGTCGGGGACCGCGAGCAGTTCGTCCACCAACTCCGCCGGGGGCGGGTCGGCCAGGTCGCCCACCACGCGCAGGACGCGCCCGGCGCACAGGTGCCCCAGCCGCAGGCGGCCCCGCGCGTCGAGGCCGCGCAGCCCTCCCGCCAGGTACCCGGCGGCGAAGGCGTCCCCGGCTCCCACCGGATCGACCACCTCCACCGCCGGGGCGGGCACGTACGCCTCGTCCTCGCCGTGGAACTCGGTGGCGCCGTGCTCGGCGTCCTTGACCACGAGGCGGTCCACGTCGGGCAGGAGTGCGCGGACGTCGCGGGCGGTGGGGGTGCCCCACAGCTCCTCGGCCTCGTCCCTGCCGACGAGGACGACGTCGGCGAGCCGGGCCAGCTCCAGCAGGCGGGGGGCCGCCTGCCCCTCCTTCCACAGGCGGGGCCGGTGGTTGACGTCGAAGCTCACCGTCAGGCCGGGGTCGGCCAGCAGGCGCTCGGCCAGGGCGTCGCAGCCGGGCGAGAGCGCCGGGGTGACGCCCGACAGGTGCACCGCCCCCGCCGTCCGGACGAGGGGGTGCTCGGCCAGTTCGGGGCCCATGGCCGAGGCGGCCGACCCCGCGCGGTAGTAGTGGACCGCGCTGCCCGAGGGTGAGGGGTCCTTGACCAGCAGGCCGGTGGGCCGGCCGGGGTCGGTCCGCACGCCGGACACGTCCACGCCGCGTTCGCGCAGGCTCCGGGTGACCACCCGCCCGAAGGGGTCGTCCCCCACGCCGCTGAGCCAGGCGGCCCGGTGCCCGAGGGCGGCCAGGGCGCACGCGACGTTGGACTCCGCGCCCGCGGTGCCCATGGACAGGAGCGGGGCGCCGTCCAGGGGGGCCGGTTCGGCCGCGGTGAGCAGCAGCATGGTCTCGCCGACACAGGTGACCTGGGGCGTCACGGGTTTCCTCCGAAGGGCTGGGCCGCGGGGGCGGACACGTCCACGGGAACCGAGAAGAGGGCGCCGTCGCCGGGCCCGGGGCGGTCGAGGCCGGTCGCGGCTGAGGTGACGAACAGCCGGGGGTCGGGGGCGTCGACGACGCACACGCTGGTGGGCTGGGCGGCGGGCAGGTCCACCACGCGCTCCAGGGTTCCGTCGGGGTCGTAGCGGTGCACCCTCCCCGCGCCCCAGACCGCGACCCACAGGTGCCCCTCGGCGTCGACCTGCATCCCGTCGGGGCTGCCGTCCACGACCCGGGCGAAGACGGTCCGCTCCCCGGGGGTGCCGTCGGAGGAGATCTCGTAGGCGTCGATGCGGCCCTCGGCGCTGTCGGCGAGGTACATGCGGGCGCCGTCGGCCGTGAAGGCGGGGCCGTTGGGGACGGTGTAGCCCTCCAGGACCCGGGTGACCCGGCCGTCGGGGTCGGCGCGGTAGAGCGAACCGGCCCCGGGGGTGCCGTCGTAGGCCATCGACCCGGCCCAGAACCTCCCGCTCGGGTCGCAGCAGCCGTCGTTCATCCGCATCGGCGTGGCCGCGCCGTCCTCGGGCCTGGCCAGCCACTCCGGTGCGCCGCCCTCGGACAGCAGCGCCACGCCCGTGCCCGCCGCCGCGACGAACCTCCCCGGTTCGCCCCGGGCGGGGGCGACCGCGCCCAGGGGGACGTCGAGGGCGGCGACCACCTCGGCCGGGCCCGGCGTGCGGGGGTCGAGCCGCAGGAGGCGGCCGGTGAGGATGTCCACCATGAACAGGTCCCGGCCCCTCAGGCGCAGCCCCTCCCCCAGTTCGAAGCGGTCGGTGCTCCACGGTTCGCACAGCATGCGCGTCACTCCCTTCCTCACCACTCCGCGAAGGACCCGTCCTGGTGGCTCCACACCGGCGGCCTCCAGCGGTGGCCGATCCGGTCCGCCGCGCGCACGGCGTCCTCGTCCACGCTCACGCCCAGCCCCGGGGCCTCGGAGCGGTGGATGTGTCCGTCGGGGAAGGCGAAGACCTCGGTGTCCAGGACGTAGTCGAGCAGTTCGGCGTCGCGGTTGTAGTGGATGCCCATGCTCTGTTCCTGGATGAGGAAGTTGGGCGTGGCGAAGGCGACCTGCAGGCTCGCGGCCAGGGCCACGGGGCCGAGCGGGCAGTGCGGGGCCAGCAGGGCGTCGTAGGTCTCGGCCAGGGAGGCGATCCGGCGCACCTCGGAGACCCCGCCCGCGTGGGAGAGGTCGGGCTGGACGACCGCGACCCCCGCCTGGAGCGCGGGCAGGAACTCGGTCCGGCCGAACAGGCGCTCGCCGGTGGCGATGGGCACCGGGCTGGACCGCACGACGTCGCCGAGCAGGTGGCCGTACTCGGGCAGGACCGGCTCCTCCGCGAACATGGGGCGCAGGGGCTCCAGCAGGGGCAGGACCCGGCGGGCGGTGGCCGCGTTGAAGCGGCCGTGGAAGTCCACCGCCACGTCCCGGTCCGGGCCGAGCACGTCGCGCACCCCGGCCAGGCGCTCCACGACGCCGTCGATCTCGCGCACGGTGGCCGAGCGCCCCATCACCCCGGACGCGTTCATCTTCACGGCGGTGAGCCCGGACTCCACGCGGGCCGCGACCGCATCCGCCAGCTCGGCCGGGTCGTCGCCGCCGACCCAGCCGTACACGCGCACCCGGTCGCGGACGGGGCCGCCGAGGAGCCGGTGGACGGGGACGCCCAGGCGCTTGCCCGCGATGTCCCACAGCGCCTGGTCAAGCCCCGCGACGGCGCTGGACAGGATGGGCCCGCCCCGGTAGAACGCGGCCTTGGTGAGGCGCTGCCAGTGGTACTCGATGGGCGCGGGGTCCTGGCCCAGGAGGAGTTCGGACAGCTCCTCGACCGCGGCGCGCACGGTCTCCGCGCGCCCCTCCACCACGGGCTCGCCCCAGCCCACGACGCCGTCGTCGGTCTCCACCCGGCACATCAGCCACCGGGGCGGGACCAGGAAGGTCTCGATACGGGTGATTCTCACTGAGATCTCTCCAGATCGTCTACGGCCGCGTCGTCCTCGGTGACGCGGAGGAGGTCTTCCCTGGCCTGCTCCAGCAGGGAGCGCATGGCGGACTCGGCGGCGCGCGGGTCGCCCGCGGCGACGGCCTCGGTGACCGCGCCGTGGGTGGGCACCGGGTCGTCGTGGGCGCCCCCGTGGACCAGGCGGTCGCGTTCGGAGAGCCCCGCGGCGAAGAAGACGTCGGTGCGGGTGAACAGCTCGTTGTGCGTGGCCGCCAGCAGCGCGCGGTGCCAGCGCAGGTCGGCCCGCGCGGCCTCCTCCGCCGGGCCGCGGCCGGTGTCGGCGATGTCGGTGAGCGCCGCGCGCAGTTCGGCGACGTCGGCGTCGGTGCGGCGCAGCGCGGCCAGGCGCGCCGCGGCGGGTTCGAGGGCGTCGCGCAGTTCGGCCAGCTCGCCGAAGAAGACGTCCCCCGCGCCCGCGGCGATCCGCCACCGGACCACGTCCGGGTCGAGCAGGTTCCAGTCGCCGCGGGGGCGCACGAACGTCCCCTTCTTCTGGCGGGAGCCGACCAGGCCCTTGGCCGCCAGGACCTTGATCGCCTCGCGGATCGCGGTCAGGCTCAGGTCGAGCTCACCGCTGAGCGCGGCCAGGTCGATCGTCTCCCCCTCGCCGATCCGTCCGGAGAGCACGCGCTCCCCCAGCAACCGCACCGTCTGGCCGTGCACACCGCGCCCCGAGTAGGCCGCCATCACTTCCTCCGTTCCGGGCGTCCCGTCACGACGACGCCTTGTAGATACTCCACCCTCCGTCGACCGGCAGGCTCGTCCCGGTGACGTAGGAGGCCTCCGCGGAGGCGAGGAAGGAGATGACGGAGGCCACCTCGTCAGGGTCGCCGAAGCGGCCCGCGGCGGTCTGCGCGACGCTGTCGCGGCGGTCCTCCTCGCCCACGTCCTCCCAGGCGGCGGTGAGGATGGGGCCGGGCAGCACGCAGTTGACGCGCACCCGCGGCCCGTACTCGACGGCGAGCTGGCGGGTCAGGGCGGTGAGCCCGCCCTTGGTGGTGGCGTAGGCCGGTCGGCCGGGGAGCCCGAACCAGGCGTGGACCGAGGAGGTGATGACGACGCTGCCGCCGCTGGCGGAGAGGTCGTCCAGGCAGGCGCGCACCCCCAGGAACGCGCCCGTGAGGTTGACGGCGAGCTGGCGCTCCCAGGACACGAGTGTGGTCTCGTGGGCGGGCGCCTGCTCGAAGGTGTAGGCGTTGGAGACCAGGACGCCCACCGGCCCGAAGGCGTCCCGGGCCGCCGCCACGACCCCGTCCCAGGAGTCCTCGTCGCTCACGTCGGCCCGCACCGCCAGGGCGCGCCCGCCCTCGGCGCGGATGCGTTCGGCGGCCTCCTCCAGGCTCGGGGACAGGTCGGTCAGCACCACCGAGGCGCCCTCGGCGGCCAGGCGGCGGGCGGTGGCCTCCCCGATGCCGCGGGCCGCGCCGGTGACCACGGCGGTGACTCCGCGGTGCCTGGTGTGTGTCATGTCGCTCCGTCCTGTGCTGCGTCCCGGCCGGGCCGGGAGCGGTCGTTGCTCTGCTGCGCCGCGTGCTCAGGCCCGGTCGGGCGCGAACACGACGGCGGGCGCGGTGTCGGTGTCGGGTTCGGGGACCACGGCGTCCAATCGCGCCGGCTCGCCCGGCCGGGTGCGCGCGACCGTGCGGCCGGACGCCCGGTGGACCAGCGCGCCCGCGCGCGAGGACGTGAAGACCCCGCTCAGGCGCCGCCCTCCCGGCTCGGGGGCGCCCCAGCGGGGCTCCTCGCTCCAGAAGCCGTCGGGGGTCACCTCGGCCACCGGCCCCGTGCCGGTGCCGAAGCCGAACTCGACGGC
This sequence comes from Nocardiopsis sp. CNS-639, assembly GCF_000381685.1. Taxonomy (NCBI): domain Bacteria; kingdom Bacillati; phylum Actinomycetota; class Actinomycetes; order Streptosporangiales; family Nocardiopsidaceae; genus Nocardiopsis; species Nocardiopsis sp. CNS-639. Next base: position 44,473 of record NZ_KB906861.1, on the reverse strand, counting down.
GAGGGAGGTGGACTGCCCCGGTTCGAGCTCGGTGAGCGGACCCAGCGCCTCGACCTCGGTGACGCGGTCCACCGGGCACAGCCCGCCCAGGTGCTCCAGGGGCCGGTCCACGGGGCATTCGAGCCATACCTCGGCCCTGGAACCGCCGTCCGGGTACTCGGCCCCCTCCCGCACGGCGAAGCGCTGGGTGAGGGTGCCCTCGGCGCCCACGTCGGCCAGCCACCCGGAGGCCGTGGGGAAGCCGACCTTGCCGACCACGTCCTGGAGGGGGACCCGCACCACGGAGGGCGTGTGCTCCACCACCCGGGGGCGGCCGTTGCCCGCGACGAGCGGAACCGTGTGCGGGCCCGGGCCGCTGACGCCCACGTAGACCCCGCGTGCGCCGTCCGGTCCGCCGGGCCCGTCCTGCCGCCCGTCGAACCCGCTCGGCCCGCCGGTCCCACCAGAGTCACCGGACCCACCAGGACCGCCGGTCCCACCAGTCTCGCCGGGGCCGCCGTCGAGCTGGGTGACGTTCCACAGCGCCCACCTGCGCGTGGTGCCGGAGACGTTGACCGCCTCCAGGTCCAGCCGGTAGGCGGCGCTGTCGGGCGCCAGGGTCAGGCGGCGGACGAGCCGCAGCCCCGAGCGGGGGTCGTCCCCGCTGGTGAGGGTGAGCACGGCGGAGCCGTCGGGGGCGGTCGAGGTCTCGGCGGTGTAGGGGCCCGAGTCCAGGACGGAGTCGGGCGGCCCCGCCCACTCGTCGGGCCCGTCCCACCCCTGGGGAGCGGGCCAGGTCTTGTCGCCGCCGACGTTGTTCCACGCGCTCATGGGCCCGTCCACCGGCCCGAGCACCACGCCCTCCACCGGCTGGAGGTCCTCGCCCAGCAGGCGGGGGTTGCGGTACAGGTGCTCGCGGCCGCGGTGGCGCACCGACAGGAGCCGCCCGCCCAGCGCGGGGGCGGCGGTCAGCCGCAGCACGCCGTTGTCCAGGACCACGAGTTCGTGGGCCCCGGAGGCGTCGCGCCGCACCTCGACGGGGCGGCTCACCTCTCGGCTCCGTTGACCAGGCACACCTTGCCGCGGCTCTCGCCCGCGGCCAGGCGGTAGGCGGCGTCGGCGTCGGCGAGGTCGAAGCGGTCGGAGACCACCCGCTCCGGGGACAGGCCCCAGCGCACCAGGTTCACCGACAGCTCCGCCATGGCGGGCAGCGAGGTCACCCAGGAGGCGTACAGGGTGAGCTGCTTGTGCAGGAGGGTGTCCGACACCTCGGTCTCCAGGGTGCCGCCCTCGCCGACCAGGGAGACGCGGCCCCACTCGGCGGCGTTCTCCAGGGCCAGGGAGCGGCCCGGGCGCGACCCGGAGCAGTCGATGGCCGTGGCCGCGCCCCGGCCGGAGGTGACGCGGGCGATCTCGTCGGCCGCCTCCTCGGGCGAAGCCAGGGCGTCGAAGACGTCCAGGCCGGCGGCCCACTCGCGGCGGCGCTGGTTGGGCTCCACCCCGATCACGCGGACCGCGCCCATGCCCCGGCCGATCATCCCGGCCGCCAGCCCCACCGGGCCCAGGCCCACGACGAGCAGGTCGCCGTCGCCGTTGACCCCGATGCGCCGCAGCCCCTCGTAGGCGGTGCCGAACCCGCAGGCGATGAGCGCGCCGTCCACGAAGGACAGCTCGTCGGGCAGGGGGACGCAGGTGGACTCCTCCGCCAGCAGGTACTCGGCGTGGCCCCCGTCGCGCTGCCAGCCGTAGGCCGCCCGGGAGGGGTCCGTGCAGCTGATCATGAAGCCGCGGCGGCAGTTGTCGCACAGCCCGCACCCGGCGATGTGGTACACGATGACCCGGTCGCCGGGGCCGAACCTGCGGCACCCCGGCCCGGCCTGCACGACCGTGCCCGAGGGCTCGTGGCCCGCGACGACGCCCTGGTAGGCGGGGCCCTCGACCCCCCGGTGCGTCTTGTGCTCGTGGTAGATGAAGCCGATGTCGCTGCCGCAGATGCCCGACGCGCCGACCCGGATCAGCACCTGCCCGGGGCCCGGCTCGGGCACGGGCAGGGTGTCCAGGACCGCGGTCGAGTCCCCGGGCAGGCGCACCCCGCGCATGGTCTCGGGAAGTGCGGTGGCGGCGGCCGTGGTGTTCATGACTGTGTTTCCCCCGTTCGGAGCGGCTAGGCGAGGCGGTTGGCCGCGCTGCGCCTGCTGATGACGACGTTGATCAGGACGGCGCCCACGATGATGAGGCCGCGCACCACGTCCTGGAAGAAGGAGTTGACGCCGAGCAGCACCAGGCCGTTGGCGATGACCGTGATGAAGACGACCCCGAGGAAGGTACCGCCGAGCGAGCCGCGTCCGCCGGCCAGGGCGGTACCGCCGATGACCACGGCGGCGATCACGTCGAACTCCAGCCCCGCGGCGGCGCCGCCGTTGCCCGAGCCCAGGCGGGCGGCGAGCAGCACGCCGGTGATGGCCGAGAGCAGGCCGGTGGTGGCGAACAGCAGGACGCGCACCCGGGCCACGTTGAGCCCGGCCAGCTGCGCGGCGGCGGCGTTGCCGCCGGTGGCGTAGACGGAGCGGCCGTAGGCGGTGTACTTGGCGACGTAGGCGAAGACCGCGAAGAGCACGAGCATGACCAGCGCGGCGGTCGGAACGCCCAGGACGGAGCCGCCGAGCACGTCGAGCAGGCCGCTCTCGGGCAGCGGTACGGGGAGCGCGTCGGTCATGTACAGCGCCATACCGCCCAGGACGCTCCACAGTCCCAGCGTGGTGATGAAGGAGGGCACGTTGAACCGGGCCCGGAGCCATCCGGCGAGGGCGCCCCACAGCACGCCCATGGCCAGGGTGAGCATGATGGCGCCGATCACGCCCAGGTTCCACTCGGTGGCGCCCTTGGCCACGATGACCGAGGCGAAGGCGACGGCCGGGCCGATGCTGATGTCGATCTCCCCGGCGATGATCACCAGGGTGACGCCCCAGGCCGCGATGCCGATCGTGGCGGCGTTGCGCAGCAGGCCGAGCTGGTTGTCCAGGCTCAGGAACCCGGAGGCGGAGAGCCCGAGGACGACGTAGAGGATCAGGATGGCGGCCAGGAGGCCGATCTCGTTGAGGCGGTGGCCGTAGCGGCCGATGAGGTCGCCGCGGGCGGAGACCGCCTCGCCGGTGACCTTGGTGGTGGTGGTCATTGGTCTACCTCGCCGTTCACGCCGCCATCGCGGCGGCCATGATGTTGTCCAGGGTGATGTCGTCGCCGGTGAACTCGCCTTGCAGCCGTCCTCCGCGCAGGGCGAGCACGCGGTCGCACACGAGCGGGAGTTCCTCCAGTTCGCTGGAGACGAAGAGGACCGCGGCCCCCTGCTCGGCCAGCTCGCGCACGATGGCGTAGATCTGGGCCTTGGCCTCGACGTCCACGCCCCGGGTGGGCTCGTCCAGCAGCAGGATGCGGCTCCCGGCGTGCAGCCAGCGGCCGATGACGGCCTTCTGCTGGTTGCCGCCGCTGAGGTTGACGATGGGGGTGTCGGTCGCGGCGGCCTTGATCGAGAGCCGGTCGATGAGGCCCCGGCCGATCCCCGAGACGCGGGAGGGGAGCACGGTCCCCGCCTTGGAGGCGCCGCCGAACCAGGTCATGACCATGTTCTCGGAGACGCCCAGGAGGGGGACGACGCCCTCTCCCTTGCGGTCCTCGGGGGTGATGCCCACGCCCAGGCGCTTCATCGCGCGGGGGGTGGGGCGGGCCACCGGCGAGCCGTCCACCTCCAGGGTCCCCCGGGAGGGGGTGAAGCCCGCGAGCGCGCGCAGGATCTCGGTCCGCCCCGAGCCCATGAGGCCGCCCAGGCCCAGGACCTCGCCGGGGTGCAGGTCGAAGGAGACGCCGTCGACCTTGGGCGGTACCGCCAGGTCGCGGACCGACAGGAGCGGTGTCCCGGAGGCGGCGGCGCGGCGCACCGGCCTGTTCTCCTCCTTGGTCTCGCCTCCGAGCATGAGGGAGACGATGTGCCGGGTGGTGGCGCCGCGGACCGGCGTGGTCTCCACGACGGCGCCGTCGCGCATGACGGTGACCGTGTCGGCGACCCGGCGGATCTCGTCCAGGCGGTGGCTGACGTAGATGACGCCGACGCCGCGGGAGGCGACGCGCTCGACGGCCTTGAGGACGGTCTCGGCCTCACCGGCGGCGAGCGCGCTGGTGGGCTCGTCGAGGATGAGCAGGCGCGGCCGGGCGCGGAAGGCCCGCGCGATCTCCACGAGCTGCTGCTGGGCCAGGGGCAGTTCGCCGACCCGGGTGTCGGGGGCGATGTCGACGCCGAGTTCGGCGAAGACCTCCTCGGCCCCGGCCCTGACGCGGCCGTAGTCGATGCGCCCGGCGGCCTTGGGCCACGTGCCGAGGTAGAGGTTCTCGGCCGCCGACAGCTCCGGGACCAGGCTGAGCTCCTGGTAGACGGTGCCCACGCCGAGCTTGGTCGCCCGGCGGATGCCGCCCTGGCCGAGCGGCTGGCCGCCGATCTCGATCTCGCCCTCGTCGGGTGCCTCCACGCCGGACAGCAGGCGGATCAGGGTGGACTTTCCGGCGCCGTTGCGTCCGAGCAGCGCGCGGACCTCTCCGGCGCGGATCTCGAAGTCGGCGTGGTCCAGCGCTCGGACGCCGGGGTAGCTCTTGGTCGCGCCGCGGACGCGGGCCACGACGTCGGTGTCGGCCGGGGGCGCGGCGGAGGTGTCGCTCATGGGTACTCCACAGGTGGGACGAAGGGGGCGGACGTGCTCGGACGGCCGGTCTAGGGGACGCCGTCCGGGTGCTCCTCCAGCCACTCCTCGCCGTCCTCGGGCGTGGTGTAGAGGTCGATGGGCGCCTCGGTGACGAACTCCTCGGGCGCCTCGCCCGCGATGATGCGCTCGACCGTCTCCCCGGCCAGCAGGCCGACCGCGATTCCGGAGATGTCGACGTTGGCCTTGAGGATGCGGTGGTCGGACAGCGCGCGGGCCGCGTCGGTGGACATGTCGCTGCCGAAGACCACGACCTCCCCGGCCAGGCCGCGGTTGGTGACGGCGCGGACCGCGCCCATGGTGGCGCCGCCCGCCTCCCCGTAGAAGGCGTCGAGGTCGGGGTGGGCGGTGAGCAGGCGCTCGCCCACGTTGACGGCCTCGTCGATGGTGGCGCCCTCCTGGTTGGCGACGATCCGGGCGTCGGGCAGGCGGGCGAAGAGCGCCTCCTCGAAGCCCTCGCGGCGCTGCACGCAGACCTCGACGAACTCGCAGTTGAGGACGCCGATCTGGGGGTCCTCCACTCCCTCGTCCTCGAAGTGGTCGGCGGCGGCGTCACCCAGCAGGCGCCCGAACTCGTGGGGGTCGCCCAGGATGTAGGAGGTCACGTACTCCTTGGCGGCCTCGTCCTCGATGCAGGTGTTGTAGCAGATCACCGGGATCCCGCTCTCGTGCGCCAGGCGCACGGCGGGCACCGAGGCGGTGGCCGAGACGGGGGACAGCACCAGGGCGTCGACGTCGGCCGAGGAGACGACGTCCACGAAGGTGCTCTCCTCCGAGGCGTCTCCGCGGGCGTTGAGCTCCAGGAGCTGGAGCTCGCGTCCGGAGTCGTCGGCGTAGTTCTGCATGCCCTCGCGGACTCCCGCGTAGAAGCCCTGCGCGTCCATGTAGACGACGCCGATGCGGCCGTCCTCGCCGAGCCTGGCACCGCATCCGGCGAGCAGCAGCACGCACAGGGCGGCGGTGAGAGCGGCGAGCGCGCGGCCCGGGGGGCGCGGCGGTCGTCTGCCCATGGGGTCCTCCTTGGCGTAGGGCGTACGCGCTCACCTGCGCGGACGCCTTCCTCAACTGCAGGAGAGCATGCCAGAGTGACTCAGGTAACGTCAAGAATAAATAGTAATTAATTATTTTTCGGGTGGCGCGGGGCACACCGTATCTCTTGCGGACACGGCGTTGCGGCCGTCCGGAGGAGGGCACGGCGGCACGCGGAGGGAGGCCCGGGTCGGGCCCCGCATGCGGTGGTGCGGCGGGGTGGAGAGAGCGCGGAGGAGGTCGCGGAAGCGGGCGCGCAGACGGGCGCGGCCGCACGCGAACGGGCTGGTCAGGGGACCCGCGCACCGCCCCGGGGCACGGGAACCGGCCCTCGGGTCCTCCCCGCCGCGCGTGTTCGGGCCCTCAGGCCGGGTCGGGGCGCGGCTCCCCGCCGTCGAGGAGGTCCGCGAGGTCCGCGGGCGGGAGCGTCCGCCCCCGGGCGAACGCCCGCGCGAACTCCGCCTCGCCCAGGGCCGCCCGTGCGCGCGCCGCCGCGCGGTCCACGTCGCCCCGTTCAGCGGCGGGCACCGGCGCGCCCGCGCCCTCGCGCAGGGTCTCGGCGGCGCCCAGGAGCCCGGCGGCCTCGCCGTGGCGGCCGGTGAGCGTGTGCGCGGCGGCCACGCCCTCCAGCGCCAGGGCCAGCGCGCGCGGGTCGCCGCTGAGACGGGCCGCGGCCAGCCCCTCCCGGTGCAGGCGCAGCGCCTCGGCCGCGTCGCCCCGCAGTTCCGCCGAGAAGCCCAGTTCGGCCAGGGCCAGGGCGGCGCCCGGCAGCCAGCCCACCCGGGCCGACCACTCCGCGACCGGCCGCACGTACCGCTCGGCCTCCTCCAGCCTTCCCCGGCGCCGCGCGCTGAGCCCCAGACCGAGCCGGGCGTACCGCTCCCCCGGCACGTCCCCCTGCCCCCGCACCAGGTCCAGCGCCCTGCGGTGGAGTCCGTCGGCGCGGTCGAGGTCCCCCTCCAGCAGGGCGATCCGGCCCAGCCCGGCCGTGGCCCCGGCGGCCTCGGACCACAGCTCCAGCTCCTCGGCCATGCCCAGGGCCTCCCCGCGGAAGCGGGCCGCGTCGGCGAGGCGGCCGGTGGCCTCGGCCGGCGTCGCCAGGACGGTCAGGGCGTTCAGCTGGCCCCAGCGGTCCCCGAGCCCGCGGAAGAGTTCCAGCGCCTCACGCCCGAGGGCGCCCGCCGCGTCCAGGTCCCCGCGTCCCAGGGCGTGCGAGGCACGTGCGGTCAGGGCGGCGGCCAGCCCCCAGCGGTCGTCGCGCTCGCGGAAGACGGCCAGCGCCTGGGCGACCAGGTCCTCGCTGACGGCCCGGTCCCCCCGGCTGTACAGCACGAACCCGAGCATCCAGGCGGCGCGGGCGCGTTCGAGCACCGCGTCGCCGGACGCCCCGGGCAGGTCGTCGAAGGCTCCGAGCGCGGTGCGGACCGGGGCGGTGTGGTCGTCCCCGTCCCCGGCCAGGATCTCGAACACCGCGGCGGTCGCCCCGGCCATGGCCGCCTCCGTGGAGGCGGACCCGCGCACCGCGTCGCGGACGCGCCGGGTCAGGCGGCGGCCCTCCCGGTAGCGGCCGCGCATGTACCAGTACCAGCCCAGGGAGTTGACGAGGCGGGCGGCGTGCCCTCCGGCTCCGCGCCCGACCGCCTCGTCCAGGGCCGCGCGCAGGTTGGACGCCTCCGCGTCCAGGCGCCGGAGCGCCTCCCCCTGGGAGGAACCCAGTATCCGCCCCGCGTACCGGCGGGCGAGGGCGGTGTAGTGGTCCAGGTGGCGCCCGCGCAGGACGTGCGCCTCCCCGGCCTCGGACAGGCGCTGGCAGGCGTAGTCGGCGACGGACTCCAGGAGCCGGTGGCGGCGGCCGGTGAGGGGGTCGTCCACGGCCACGACGAGGGAGCGGTCGACCAGGCTCGTGAGAAGGTCCACGACGTCGGCGGCGTCGATGCCCCCGCCCGAGCAGACGGCCTCGGCGTCCTCGGGGGCGCATCCGCCGGTGAACACGGCGAGGCGGCGCAGCAGGACGCGCTCGCGCTCGTCGAGCAGTTCCCAGCTCCAGTCGACCATGGCGCGCAGGGTCCGCTGGCGCGGGGGCAGGTGGCGGCGGGCGGTGGCCAGCAGCCGGAAGCGGTCGTCCAGGCGGGAGAGCACACCGGTGACGCCGAGGGCGCGCACGCGGGTGGCGGCCAGCTCCAGGGCCAGGGGGATGCCGTCGAGGCGGCGGCACAGCAGGGCGACGTCGGCGGCGTTGTCCGGGGTCAGGGCGAACCCGGGGGCGGAGGCGGCGGCGCGTTCGGCGAACAGGCGCACCGCGCCGGAGTCGCCGACGCGGTCGGCCGGTGTGCCGGCGGAGGGCACGGGCAGGGGTTCGACGCCGAACAGGACCTCTCCGGGCACGCCGAGGGGTTCGCGGCTGGTGGCCAGGACGCGCAGGTCCGGCAGGCGGCCGAGCAGGGCCGAGACCAGGTCGGCGACCTCGCCCGCGAGGTGCTCGCAGTTGTCCAGGACGAGCAGGGCGTGCCTGCCCTCCAGCGCGCCCAGCACGTGGCGCAGGGGGTCCGTCCCGCCGCCGTCGCGGACCCCGAGTGCCCGGGCCAGGGCCGTGACCGGGTCCGGTTCGGACGCGGAGGAGCCCGGCGCGGCCCGCTGGGCGGCGAACTCGACCATGTGCGCCCCACCGCCGAAGCCGGGGGCGAGCTCGTGCGCGATCGCGAGGGCCAGGCGGGTCTTGCCGACCCCGCCGATCCCGGTGAGGGTGACCAGGCGGACCTCCGCCAGCAGCCGTGCCACCCGCCGCTGCTCCTCCTCGCGGCCCACGAGCGCGGTCAGCGGCAGGGGCGGGAAGGCGCGGCCGGTGACCGTGTGCGCCGGGGCGGCGCCGGCGGAGGGCGCGGCCCGGGTTCCGGGCGCGGTCCCCGGTCCGGGAGCGGGCGCCTCCGGTGTTCCACGGGCGTTCCCCGCTCGGGGAGGAACGTTCGAGTCCGTTCCGGATGTGTTCCCCGTACCGGAGGCAGGTGCCCCCGGTGTCCCGTGGCCGCCCTCCACCTGCGGCAACGGCTCCCCCGGCGATCCGGACGCGGTCCCCGGCGCGGAAAAGGGCTCCTCCGGCGTCCCGTGGAAGCTCCCTGCCTGCGGAAACGGTCCCCCCGGCGCCACGGCGGCGCCTCCCGCCCCCGGCACAGGCGCTCCCGGCGTCGCACGGACGGCCCCCGCGCGCGGCGCGGGTTCCGTGGGAACCCGGGAGGCGCGTGCCGTCGCGGGCACGGTTTCCGCCGGTGTTCCGGGCCCGGAGACGCCCCCGGAAGCCGGTGAGGTCGGCTGGTGGCGCAGGATGCGGCCGTGCAGCTCGGCCACCTCGGGGCCGGGGTCCACCCCCAGTTCCTCCCGCAGGCGCCCGGCCAGGGCCGTGTGCGCGGCCAGTGCCTCGGCCTGGCGCCCGCCCTCGTACAGGGCGCGCATGTACGCGGCCACCAGCCGCTCGCGCAGGGGGTGCTCGGCCACGAGGGCGCCCAGCGGACCGGTCACCCCGCGGTGCTCGCCCAGGTCGAGCCGGGCGAGGGCGTGTTCCTCCAGCGCGCCCAGACGGCGCTCCTCCAGCCGGGCGGCCGTCGGCCGGGCGAACTCCTCGTCGGCCACGTCGGCATAGGCGGGGCCCCGCCACAGTTCCAGGGCCTCGGTGAGCAGCCGGGCCCGTTCACGGGGACCGGCGGCGTCCTGGGCCGCGTCCGCCAGCAGGTGGAAGCGCTCGGCGTCCACGGAGGCGGGAGGCACGTCGAGGAGGTAGCCGGGCGGGCGGTGGCGGACCAGGTCGCGGGCGCCGGGTTCGGCCTCCTCCAGGGCCCGGCGCAGGGCCCACACCTTGCGTTGCAGGGCGCGTTCGGGGCTGCCGGGCCGGGGCCCGTCCCCCCACAGCCACTCCACGAGGCGGTCAGCCGACACCGGCCAGCCCCGGTGGACGAGCAGGGCCGCCAGCAGGACGCGGGCCTTGCGTTCGGGGATCGGCACGGCCCGGCCGCCGTCCGTGAACGCGCGGACGGGGCCCAGGACACCGAAGCGCATGGCCTCACCGTAGCCGAGGGCGGGGACGCCGACCCGGTACGGGCCGGGCGCGCGAATCCCGGCCCGGCGCGGAAACCCCCGGCCCGGCGCGGACCGAACGCGAGGACCCTGGTCGGACACGCGCCGCATGCGCGAACGCCTTGACCGGGGCCGCCCGGGACCGGGCCGAGTGCGGACCGGGGCCGGACCGAGTGCGGGGGCGGCGAGCGTGGGTGCCGACGACACACCACCCCCGAGGGAGAGTGATCCCCGTGTCCGCCGACACCACCGCCAGGGCCCCCGCCACCGCGTCCGGTGACGCGCCCGTCCGCGTGTGCGTCATCGTCGCCAGCACCCGGGAGGGCCGCTTCGGTCCGACCGCCGCCGCGTGGTTCCGGGAGCGGACCCGCGGTCACGGCGGTGTCGCGGTGGACCCGGTCGACCTGGCCGGGACCCGCCTGCCCGGACGCCTGACGGAGGGCGAGCCCCCGGCCGCCGTGGCGGCGCTGGCGCCGCGCCTGGCCGCCGCCGACGCGTTCGTCGTCGTCACCCCCGAGTACAACCACAGCTTCCCGGCTCCGCTCAAGACCGCGATCGACTGGTTCGTCGACGAGTGGCGGGCCAAGCCGGTCGGCTTCGTGTCCTACGGCGGCGCCTCCGGCGGCCTGCGCGCGGTGGAGCAGCTGCGCCAGGTCTTCGCCGAGCTGCGCGCCGTCACGGTGCGCGACTCGGTGTCCTTCGCCGACTTCTGGGACCGGTTCGACGCCGAAGGCGGTTGGCCCTCCGAGCCCGAGGCCGCCGAGGAGGCCGCCGCGCGCATGCTCGACGAGCTCACCTGGTGGGCGCGGGCGCTGCGCGCCCACCGCGCGGCCGTCCCCTACCCGTCCTGACGCCCGCCCCGCCGTCGCCGGGGACGGACAACCCCATAACCCGCGGCCGACCCCTCCGAGCCGCCCGACGACCCATGGAGAACCGATGACCCTCCAGGCCCCGCACCGCCGCGCGACGTGGCGCGAGTGGCTCGGGCTGACGATCCTGACCCTGCCCGTGTTCATGATGGCCAACGACGTGTCGGTGCTCTACCTGGCACTGCCCCGGATCGGCGCCGACCTGCTGCCCTCGGCCGCCCAGTCGCTGTGGATCCTGCACGTGGGCGAGCTGCTGGGCGCCGGGCTGGTGCTGACCATGGGCCGCCTGGGCGACCGGGTGGGGCGGCGCCTGCTGCTCCTGACCGGCCTGGCCGTGTACGCGGCCGCCTCGGCGGCGGCAGCCTTCGCCCCCGACCCCGTGACGCTCATCGCGGCCCGCGCCGTGCTGGGCGCGTCCGTGGCGGTGATCTCGCCGTCCGCGCTGGCGCTGCTGCGGCAGATGTTCCCCGACTCCCGGCAGTTCGCCACCGCCGTGGCGCTGTACCTGAGCGCGTTCTCGGTGGGGATGGCGCTGGGCCCGCCGCTGGGCGGCCTGTTGCTGGAGTTCCTCTGGTGGGGGTCGGTGTTCCTGGTGAACGTGCCCGTGGCCCTGTTCGCGCTGGTGACCCTGCCGTTCCTGCTGCCGGAGTTCCGCGACCCCGGTGCGGGGCGGCTGGACCCCGCGAGCGTCCTGCTGTCCACGGCCGCCCTGGTCCTGGTCGTGTTCGGTCTCCAGGAGGCCGTGTCGCGGGGGCCGGAGCCGCCACTGCTGGCCGCCGTGGCCGGGGGTCTGGCGCTGGGCTGGCTGTTCTGGCGCCGCCAGCGGCGGCTGGACGACCCGCTGCTGCCCCCGGGACTGTTCTCCGCGCGGGGGTTCGGCGCGGCGGTGTCCCTGACCCTGCTGATGCTGCTGGTCGCGGGCGGCCCGAACCTGTTCCTCGTGCAGTTCCTCCAGTCCGCCCTGGAGGTGTCGCCCGGCCTGGTGGGCCTGCTGCTGGTCCTTCCCGCCGTGGCGGGCCTGGCGGGCACCATGCTCACCCCGCTGCTGCTGCGGTGGGCGACCGCGGGGCAGGTGCTGGCGCTGTCGACGCCCGTCGCCCTCGTCGGGCTGGTGTCCATGGCGGCGTCCGCCGGTCCCGGGTCCCTGTGGGGACTGGTCACCGGTACCGTCCTGCTCTCCCTCGGCGGCGGCCCGGCGATGACGCTGGGCAGCCAGCTGGCGCTGTCCGCCGCGCCGCGGGAGCGGACGGGGACGGCCTCGGCGGTGGTGGACGTGGCCTCGGGCATGGGGCAGACGCTGAGCCTGGCGCTGCTGGGCGGGCTGGGGCTGGCGGTGTACCGGGGTGTCCTGGAGGGTTCCGTGCCCGCCGGTGTCCCCTCGGACGCGGCCGAGACCGCCGGTGAGGGCGTCGGCGCCGCCGCGGCCGTCGCCGGTGACCTGGGCGGCGCGGTGGGGTCCGCGCTGCGCGAGGCCGCAGAGACGGCGCTGGGCACCGCGCTCCAGACCGTCTCCGTGGTCGGCGCGGTGGTGCTGGCCTGCACGATCGTCGTGGTGTCGGTACGGCTGTGGCGGCACCGCCCCGACTGACCGCAGGACAGCACGTGTGCGCGCCGGAGTCCGTGCGCGGCCCCGGCGCGCACACGTGCCGGAGTCCGCGTACGGCCCTGGGCTCGGCTCTGGGCTCGGGCCTGCGCGAGGCCCTGGAGCGGGCCCCGTGCCGGGGCCCGCGTCCGGTCGCACCGAACGGCCCCGTACCGGGACCGACGTGCGGTCGGCCGGGGCGGACCGCTCACCGGGTGTGACGGGCCTCCCGCGTCCCCTCGCCGGGTGTTATCCCCGCGCCGGGTCGGGTAGCGGGCCGGGGCGGAGGACGACCCGGCCCGGCGCGGCCCTCGGCGGGAACGTCCGGCGCGGCGGGAGGACGGACCGGCCGCCCCCGCGCGTTCGGTCCCCACGCCGACGACCGCTACCGAACAAACTCCGGATACTCACCTAGAGTGATCAAGCCACTACCGCACGCACGGGGGACGAAGACGACATGACACACGACTTTCCCGACGACCGCGGCAGCGACCCGGGTTCCTTCGACGAGTTCCTGGCGCGCTTCCTGGGGGCCCGGGGGCCGGTCCGCCGCGTGGACCTGTCCAAGCTGATGAGCCCCGAGGCCCAGCAGGTGGCCGACGCCGCGGTGCGCCGCGCCCTGGAGGCGGGCAGCGCCGACGTCGACGCGGTCCACCTGCTGTGGGCCCTGCTGCGCTACCCGCCCACACGGGAGATGATGCAGAACAGCGGCTCCGACGCCCAGCCGGTCATCGACGTGATCGACCAGGCGGTGTCGCAGACCCCGAGGTCGGTGCGCGGGTCCGCCCGGCTCACCCCCGCCGCCAAGCGCGCCCTCCTCGACGCCCTCCAGATCGCCCGCGCCACGGGCAGCTCCAGCATCACTCCCGAACACCTGCTCTTCGCGCTGGCGGTCAACACCGACAGCGCCGTCGGCCAGCTCCTGCGCAGCTCGGGGATCACCCCGCAGTCGCTCCAGAAGGCCGCCGGGGCGCCGCCCGCCGCCGACCAGGGAGAGGGCGAGCCCTCCGCCACCCCGACCCTGGACGAGTACGGCACCGACATGACCGGGCTGGCCCGCGAGGGCCGCCTGGACCCGGTGGTCGGCCGCGACGACGAGGTCGAGCAGTGCATCGAGGTGCTCGCCCGGCGGCGCAAGAACAACCCGGTGCTCATCGGCGACCCGGGCGTGGGCAAGACCGCGATCGTGGAGGGCATCGCCCAGCGCATCTTCGACGAGGACGTCCCCGAGACCCTGCTCGGACGCCGCCTGGTCCAGCTCGACCTGGCCGGGGTGGTGGCGGGCACGCGCTACCGGGGCGACTTCGAGGAGCGCCTGAACGCCATCGTGGACGAGATCCGCGCCCAGTCCGACCAGCTGCTCGTCTTCATCGACGAGATCCACACCATCGTCGGCGCCGGTGCCGCCGAGGGGTCCATGAACGCCGGGAACATGCTCAAGCCCGCGCTGGCCCGCGGCGAACTGCACATCATCGGCGCGACCACCGTGGACGAGTACCGCAAGAACATCGAGAAGGACGCGGCCCTGGAGCGCCGATTCCAGCCGATCCAGGTGCCCGAGCCGTCGGTGGAGGACACCGTCGAGATCCTGCGCGGGCTGCGCGACCGCTACGAGGCCCACCACCAGGTGCGGTTCGCCGACGAGAGCCTGGTGGCGGCGGCCGAGCTGTCGGACCGCTACGTCACCGACCGCTTCCTGCCCGACAAGGCCATCGACCTCATCGACCAGGCGGGCGCGCGGGTGCGCCTGCGCCTGAAGTCCTCCAGCTCCGGGCTGCGCGAGCTGGAGGGCAGGCTCAAGGGCCTGGAGGAGGAGAAGGAGAAGGCGGTCCAGCAGGAGGACTACGAGCGCGCCTCGGCGCTGCGCGACGAGATCGCCGCCGCCAGGAGCTCGATCCACCAGGCGCGCGGAACCGGTTCGTCGGTCCCCGAGGTGACCAGCGCCGACATCGCCGAGGTGGTCTCCCGCAGCACCGGCATCCCGGTCTCCCAGCTGACCCAGGAGGAGCGGGACCGGCTGGTCAACCTGGAGGAGGTGCTGCACGAGCGGGTGATCGGCCAGGACGAGGCGGTCACGGCCGTCTCGGAGGCGATCCGCCGCTCGCGGGCCGGTCTGGGCGACCCCGACCGGCCGGTGGGCAGCTTCCTGTTCCTGGGGCCGACCGGTGTGGGCAAGACCGAGCTGGCGCGTGCGCTGGCCGAGGCCCTGTTCGGGTCGGAGGACTCCATGGTCCGCATCGACATGAGCGAGTTCCAGGAGCGGCACACCGCCAGCCGCCTGACCGGGGCGCCCCCGGGGTTCGTGGGCTACGAGGAGGCGGGCCAGCTCACCGAGGCGGTGCGCCGCCACCCGTACTCGGTGCTGCTGCTGGACGAGGTGGAGAAGGCCCACCCGGACGTGTTCAACCTGCTGCTCCAGCTGCTGGACGACGGCCGCCTGACCGACGGGCAGGGGCGGACCGTGGACTTTCGCAACACCGTGGTCATCATGACCAGCAACCTGGGGTCGGAGGCGATCACCGGCGGCGCGCCGATGGGCTTCACCGCCGACGGCCAGATGGACCCCGACACCGAGCAGCGGGTGATGCGGCGGCTGCGCGAGGAGTTCCGCCCCGAGTTCATCAACCGCATCGACGAGGTCATCATCTTCAAGCAGCTCGGCGAGGAGCAGCTGGGCCGAATCACCCGGCTGCTGCTGGAGCGCACCGAGGAGCGGCTCAAGGCTCAGGACATCACCGTGCGGTTCACCGACGAGGCGGTGGGCTGGCTGTCCGAGCGCGGCTACCAGCCCGCCTACGGCGCCCGGCCGCTGGCGCGCACCATCCAGCGCAACGTCGGCAACAGGCTCTCGCGCATGGTGCTGGACCAGCAGCTCGTGGCGGGCGACCACGTCCTGGTGGACGTGGACGAGCAGGGTGAGCTGCGCATCTCCACCGTGCAGTCGTACTGAGGGGCGGGACCGCCGCGCCCGGCGGGGCGAGAGGGAGCGGGCTCCGCGAAGCCGGAGGGCGGCCCCCGGGGGGCGGACCCGCGATCCGGCTCCGGTGGGGGCTTCCTCCGGAGACGGCGGGGCGCCGCCCGCGCTCGGCGTGGGCGGCGCCCCGTGTCCTCCGTGGGCGGGCCGGGTCCCCGGTGCCGAGAGCGCGGCGCCCCGCCGTGGGCGGGTGGCCGCGGCCCCGGCCGGGCCGGGAGGGCCTCCGCTTCAGGGCTCGGGCCCGACCGCCGGTCCCGGGTCGGTCAGCAGGCGCCGAGGTCCCGCCAGACGCCCCACTCACCCGTGGTCCCGGGCTCCTCCCCCCGCGTCCACCACTGGGCCCGGTACAGGCGTCCGCCGTGGCTGACCTGGTCGCCGCCGGTGTACACCTCTCCCGAGGACCAGGCCGGGGTCTCGCACGCGTCCGGGTCGGTGGGATCGGTGGGGTCGGTCGGGGCGACCCCGCTCTCACGGATGCGGTCACGGATCCACTCCCCCGCGGGCTTGAGCGACTCGGTGCCCGTCCAGGGGCCGTCCGCGGCGCAGGTGCCCGTCTCGAACACCGCGCCGGAGCGGAAGTCGTCGGAGAAGTTCCAGTTCACCCAGCTGATCTGCTCCTCGGCCAGGAGGTCGAGGTAGGCCTGGGCCGAGGCGAAGTCGTTGGGCCCGTCGCCGGTGGCCTCCTGGGTGCCGAACTCGGTGACGAACAGCGGCAGGTCCCGCGCCGCGGCCCGCAGGCCCTCCCGGTGGAAGTCGCCGTGCGTGGCGGCGTAGAAGTGGAAGACGTACATGATGTTGTCGGCGTCCACCGGGTCGGCGGTGATCTCGGTGTGGTCGGAGCCCTCGGACAGGCCGAGGGAGGACCAGCCTCGGGTGCCCACGAGCACGACGGCTTCGGGGTCCCCGGCGCGCACGACCGGGATGATCTCCTCCGCGTAACCGCGGATCGCGTCCCAGGAGACCCCGTGGGGCTCGTTGGCGATCTCGTACAGGACGTTGTCCTTGTCGGCGTGGACGGAGGCGATCTCGGAGAAGAAGGTGCGCGCCATGTCGGTGTTGTGGTTCGGGTCGCCGGGCGTGAGCATGTGCCAGTCGACGATGACGTACATGCCGCGCGCGCTGCCCTCCTCGATCAGCTCGTGGACCCGGTCGGTGAAGCCGCGCGGGTCGGTCTCGTAGCCGCCCTCCTGGACGTACATGGACACGCGCAGGACGTCGGCGTTCCAGTCGTGGGCGAGCGCGTCCAGGGAGCCGTCGGTGAGGCAGTCGCTGTACCACTGGAGGCCGTGGGAGCTCATCCCGGTGAGCTGGACGGTCTCGCCGTTCTCGTCGCAGAGCTTGAGGCCGCAGACCCGCAGTCGGCCGTGGGTCTCGACGGGACTGGCGGCGGCCCGGGCCGGTGCCTCGGCCACCGCGGAGGCGGGGGCGGCGGGGGCGGCCGCGGCCGGGCCCTGCGCGGCGACGAGCGCGAGGGGTGCGAGCAGGAGTGCGCCCGCGAGGGCGGTACGGACGGGGGCGGGACGCCGTCGGGCGGGGGCGGGGGGTTGCGCCACTGTGGTTCCTCCAGCAGGTGGCGGCCCGGTGCCGCCCGGGCGGGCGGTCCGAACCGGAAGGAGTCTTTCCCGTGCAACCTAGGCCGATCGTCACGCACGGGACAATCCCCCTGACGCAACGGATTCACTTTCGTGCACGCCCGCGCCGGGCGTCCGGTCGGCGTTCCCCCCGTTCAGCGGCCCCGCCCGGCGACACGCGAGCCGGACAGAACCTCCCCGCGCACGACGAACCCGTGGGGCGCGCGGGTCACCAGCGGTGCGCGCCCCACGGTTCCACCCGCGCGAGGGTACGGCGGGTGTCTCAGGCGGGTTCGGGCTGGGGCTCCGGTCCCGGCGGTTCGGGGAGCGGTCCCGGGCCGGGCGGTTCCGGCACGGGCACGGGCTCGGGCTCGGGCGGGGGAGGCGGCATCGGGGTCGGAGGGAACGGGTCCGGCGGCATCGGATCCGGTTCGCGCAGGGTGCCGTCACGGGTACGGGTGTGCATCTGTCCTCCTCACGGGCGCGGCCCGCGGACTCCGCCGCCCGCGCGCCGCACCGCTCGTCAGGCCCCGGCTCGCAACCGGGGCAGAACCTCCTCCGCGTAGAACGCGAAGAAGCCGTCCTGGTCGTCGCCCACCTGGCAGACGTAGACCTCGTCCACACCGGCCTCCAGGTACGGGCGGATCGCCGCCACGTGCACCTCCGGGTCGGGTCCGCAGGCGATCTCCTCCGCCACCATGTCCTCCGTGACCAGCCCCCGGGTGAGCTGTTCGAAGTGGCGCGGCAGCGGCAGCAGTTGGGGCGCCTCCCCCGCCAGCGCCTCGTTGGGCCAGCGCTCGTGCGCCACCCGCCGGGCCTCGGCCTCGCTCGGCGCCCAGCAGACCTTGAGCCCGCCCTGGACGGGTTTGCCGTCGCCGCCCCAGGCGCGGAAGTTCTCGACCGTCTCGTCGCTGGGCGCCACCTGGATCAGGCCGTCGGCCTCCCTGGCCGCCAGCCCCGTGGCCTTGGGTCCGAACGCCGACATGTAGATCCCCGGCGGCTCCTCCGGCAGCGTGTACAGGCGCGCGGTGTCCACCTCGTAGTGGCGGCCCCGGTGGGTGACGAGCTTGCCGGTCCACAGCTTGCGCATCACCTCCATGGCCTCCTCCAGCATCTCCAGGCGCCGGGCCGCGGGCGGCCAGGGCTGGCCGAGGATGTGCTCGTTGAGCGCCTCGCCGGTGCCCACGCCCAGGGTGAACCCGCCCCGGACCATCGCCGCGGCGGTCGCCGCGGCCTGCGCGACCACCGCCGGGTGCACACGCGTGGTCGGGCAGGTCACCGCCGTGGTGACCGGCAGGGACGTCACCTGCCCGATGGCGCCGACCACCGACCACACGAAGGGGCTCTGCCCCTGCGCGTCCAGCCAGGGGTGGTAGTGGTCGGAGATCCACAGGGAGTCGAACCCGGCCTCCTCGGCGGCCCGCGCCTGGCGGACCAGTTCCCTGGGCCCGTGCTCCTCGCTGGCGAGAAAGTATCCGAAACGCGTCACGTCGTCCTCTCCCGATTCGCGGTCACCGGTCGCCGTCCACCGCGGCGGCCTCCGGTCAGCGGCCGGGCCCGCCCGGTCCCGTCCCGGACCCTTCCGGTCCGTCGGCGTCCGGCCCCCGGTCCCCGGAGGTGCCGCCGCCCTCGTCGTCCCTCTGGTTGAGGCGCCTGCTCGCGCGCTCGTTGAGCGCCGTGGGCAGCTTCAGCACCCGGTTGACCACGGTGTCGTCCGCCTCGCGCCCGGGCCTGCGCTCCACGGATCCGCCCGGGTCCGGCAGGACCCGGTCCATGAGGCGCATGGCGCCCTGGACGAAGGAGGGGCACAGCCCCCGCGCGACGATGGCCGCCCGGGCCAGTGGTGTGAGCACCAGGTAGCTGCGCCCCCGCGCGGCCGCCTCCACGATCCGGCGCGCCGCGCGCTCCCCGCTCACCGAGACCAGGGGCAGCCCGGCGCCCAGGGAGAACCAGGTGTACTCGTGTTCGGGGTCTCCGGAGAAGACGGCGGCCTTGTGGGAGCCGGTGCGCATCAGCCCCGGGACCACCGTGGTGGTCCGCACGCCCCGGCGCGCGACCTCGGCTCCCAGTCCCTCGGAGAGGCCGACCTCGGCGAACTTGGCGCAGGAGTAGGGCAGCAGGTGCGGCACGCTCAGGTGGCCGCCGATGGAGGTGATGGTGACCAGGGAGCCGCGGGTGCGCTCCAGCGGGCCGATGGCGGCCCGGGAGATGCGCAGCGGCGCCCAGAACATGGTCTCCATGGCGTCGCGGAAGTGGCTCTCCGAGAGCGTCTCGTGCGGCCCCACCTGGATGATGCCCGCGTTGTTGACGACGAAGTCCAGGTGGCCGAAGGCCGCGGTGGCCTCCTCGACCAGCTCCTCGGCGCACTCGGGGTCGCGGACGTCGCACCGGACGCCGCGCGCCCGCACGCCCCGCTGCTCCAGGTCGGCCACCGCGCGGTCGAGTTCGTCCCGGTCGCGGGCGCAGATCACGACGGACGCGCCGCGCCGGCCGAACTCGCGGGCCAACTGGAGTCCGAGCCCGCGGGAGCCGCCGGTGATGAGCGCGACCCTGCCGTCCAGCAGGGCGGGCCGCCGCGGACCGGCCAGCGCCGCGGCTCCCAGGCCCAGGGCGGCACCCGCCACCATCCAGGGGACCGTCCCGCCGCGTCGGCGGCGCCGCCGCGGTTCGGGTTCGTCCCACCGGTCACGCCTGTCCCGGATTCGGGACGCCGCCCAGCCCGCACCGGCCAGGACCAGGGGCGCCCTGCCGCGGATCACCGGCCGCCCCGTCCGCCGTGGCCGCGGGCCGGGCCCGCGGTGGATGCCAGCGCCATGTCACTCCCTGTGCGTCGGAGAAGAGCGTTCCAGGGGGATGTGGGTGTACGGCTACCCGAGGCGGCGGAGCGAAAACGGCCGGTGGCCGCGCCCCGGTCCGCGTCCCCGGGCCGGATTCCCGCAGCGGCGGCGGGGACCGCGGCCACCGCCGCGAACACGGGAGCGGTGTTCCGCGCCCCCGTGTCCCGGCGGGGCCGGGGAACGCCTCACTGGCCGCCGGGCCGGTAGTCGCCCTTGGGCTTGGCGGGTTGGTTGGGGACGCCCTGCGGCGGCGGGCTGAACGCGGGAGCGGCGGTGTCCTCGCTCACCGGTGAGCCGCCGGTGGGCGGTCCGGGGCGCTCGGGCTGGAACTCCTGCGAGCCCCCGGAGGGTTCGGCGCCCTGCTCCAGCTCCATCAGGCGGTGCTCCAGGATCTCCAGGACGTTGATCCGGTTGGCGTGTTCGGACTCGTAGTGGATGAGCTGGCGCATCTGGTCGGCGTCGAGCGAGCGGACACGGTGCTGGAGCGTCCCCAGCGGAAGGCCCTCGTAGCCCTCGATCGGGGGCTGGGTCTCGTGGTGCATCGACGTTCACTCCCTCTTCTGTCTGTACGGAACCGGGGTGACAGGCGTACGGGCTACCCCTGAGCCCCCGCACGAAACCGCAGGTGGCCACGGTCGGGCGGTGGCGGGGAAGGGCTCCGGGCCGCGG
The DNA here is from genome assembly GCF_000381685.1 of Nocardiopsis sp. CNS-639. NCBI lineage: Bacteria > Bacillati > Actinomycetota > Actinomycetes > Streptosporangiales > Nocardiopsidaceae > Nocardiopsis > Nocardiopsis sp. CNS-639. Next base: position 24,150 of record NZ_KB906861.1, on the reverse strand, counting down.
AGGCGGGCCTCCTCCGCGTGCGGGAGGAACCAGGTGCACCCGCCGGGCGGCCGGACGGCCGGGGCTGTCCCCGGCCCGCGCACGGGAGGAAGCAGGGGCGCTGGCCCACGCCGGCTACCGCCCTCGTCTGTCTCCTGCCCGCGCGCGAGAGGACGGGGACTTCCCGCGCATGGCCGAGCGCGGGGGCACCACACTCCTTGTCCGCGCGCGGGAGCGACGGGGACGGCCGTCTTTCCTCGCGCGAGGGCGACGGGGGCGCCCGTGGCCGACACGGTTCCGGATGCCCCGAACCGCCGACGCGGGGGCGCTGTTGGTGCGCCTGTCCCGCGCGCTGTACTCTCCGCACGCCGGTCCGCCCGCCCGCGCGCGGGGACCCGGCGCACAGCCACACGAGGGAGAGATGCCATGACCTACGTCGCCGCCCCCGAGCGGTACGAGACGATGCCCTACCGGCGGTGCGGCCGCAGCGGCCTGCGGCTGCCCGCCCTGTCCCTGGGGCTGTGGCACAACTTCGGCCACGAGCGCGGTATCGAGGACCAGAGCGCCATCCTGCTGCGCGCGTTCGACCTGGGCGTGACCCACTTCGACCTGGCCAACAACTACGGTCCCCCGCCCGGCTCCGCGGAGGAGAACTTCGGGCGGGTCATGGCCCGGGACCTGCGCCGCTACCGCGACGAGATCGTGGTCTCGACCAAGGCCGGGTACCTGATGTGGCCCGGCCCCTACGGCGAGTGGGGCTCGCGCAAGTACCTGCTGTCCAGCCTGGACCAGAGCCTGGAGCGCATGGGCCTGGAGTACGTGGACGTGTTCTACCACCACCGGCCCGACCCCGACACCCCGCTGGAGGAGTCCATGGGCGCGCTGGACACGGCCGTGCGCCAGGGCAAGGCCCTGTACGCGGGCGTGTCCAACTACTCCCCCGAGCAGACGCGCGAGGCCGCGGCGATCCTGCGCGACCTGGGCACGCCGATGCTCATCCACCAGCCCTCCTACTCGATGTTCAACCGGTGGGTGGAGGACGGACTGCTCGACGTGCTCGACGAGGTCGGCACGGGCTCCATCGCCTACTCCCCGCTGGCGCAGGGGCTGCTGACCGACCGCTACCTCCACGGTGTGCCGGAGGGTTCGCGTGCGGCCGGGAACAGCCCGTTCCTGAACGCCGAGGGCATCACCGAGGATGTGCTGGAGCGGGTGCGCGGGCTCAACGGGATCGCCCGGCGGCGCGGGCAGTCGCTGGCGCAGATGGCGCTGGCCTGGGTGCTGCGCGGCGGCCGGGTGACCTCGGCGGTGATCGGCGCGAGCAGCGTCGCGCAACTGGAGGACAACGTGGCCGCGGTGGCCAACCTGGAGTTCGACGCCGAGGAGCTGGCCGAGATCGACCGGTACGCCCCCCGCGCGCGCTGAGCGGGCGGTCCGCCCGATCCTGGTCCGGGCGGTGGGCGGGTACCCCCGCGCACTGAGCGGGTGGCGGACCCGGCCGGCATCGGCACCCGCCGCGAGGTACACCCCTCCGCGCTGAGCGGATGGACCAAGGCCTCGCCCTCCACGAGGGCGCGGGGGTACCCCGCTCGCTGACAGGCAGGGCCCCGGAGCGCACCACGGAGCGCCCGTCCGCGCGCTGACGTCCCTACCGCCCAGCTGACCACTTCCGCACCAACGTCCCCTGCCACCCCACCGGCCCCGCCGCGGACCCGCGACCGTCCACGGCGGGGCCCGCGTGTGCGCGCCGCGCGCCGTCGCGGCGCGACGACCAGCGCTTCCGCGGCGTGAGGCGCGACACGCCCGCGTTTGGAGCACCAGGCACGGGTTAGGCGCATGCGTATGCATCCCCGCTCCGAGGAGCCCAGAAGAAGAAGGCGGTGCAAGTAACCGTGAAGAACGTGTTCGTGGTCGGCCTGGACGAGCACAACCTGGAGATCCTGCGCAGGACCCCCACAGGACAGCACTGCGAGTTCCACCAGCTGCTGAACCTGGAAGAGCTCCAGGTCGGCGAGATCGACATCCAGGAACTCCTGGCCAAGGCGGAGAGGATCCTGGACGACTTCGACGGGAGCGTCGACGCGATCGTGGGCTACTGGGACTTCCCGGTGACCCTGTTCGTGCCCATCCTCTGCTCCCGCCGCGGCCTCCCCTCGTCCTCCCTGGAGTCCTTCGTCAAGTGTGAGCACAAGTACTGGAGCAGACTGGAGCAGCAGAAGGTCATCGACGAGTACCCGGCCTTCGGCCTGGTCGAGCTGTCCGAGGAGAACCCGGCGCCCCCCGAGAGCCCGGCCTACCCGATGTGGCTCAAGCCGGTGAAGTCGGCCTCCTCCGAACTGGCCTACAAGGTCGGCGACGACGAGGCCTTCCAGCAGGCGGTGTCCCTGCTCCGCGACGGGGTCGACCGCATCGGCCGCCCCTTCGAGCAGATCCTGGAGATGGTGGACCTGCCTCCCGAGATCTCCTCCGTGGGCGGGCGCACGGCCCTCGCCGAGGCCGCGATGCAGGGCGTGCAGGCGGCCGTCGAGGGCTACGTGTACAAGGGCGAGGTCGTGGTCTACGGCGCCCTGGACTCGGTCGACTACCCGGGCAGCTCGGTGTTCCTGCGCCACCAGTACCCCTCCAGTCTCCCCGAGAACGTGTGCCGCTGGATGTCCGAGGTCGCCACCAAGGTCATCGAGCGGGTGGGGATGGACAACTCCACGTTCAGCGTCGAGTTCTTCTACGACCCCGTGGAGGAGAAGCTGGGCCTGCTGGAGGTGAACACGCGCCACTCCCAGTCCCACGCCGAACTCTTCGAGCTGGTGGACGGGGTCGCCAACCACGAGCGCATGCTGCGCCTGGGCTTCGGGCAGGACCCCGCCCTGGACGAGGACGCCCGGGGCGAGTACCGGGTGGCCGCGGAGTGGTACCACCGCCGCTTCGAGGACGGCGTCGCCGCGCGCGTGCCCACCCCCGAGGAGGTGTCCGCGCTGGAGGAGTCCCTTCCCGGCGTGACGATCGAGATCGTGCCCAAGCAGGGGCAGCGGCTCTCGGACATGACCGCCCAGGACAGCTACAGCTTCGAACTCGCCAAGATCACCATCGGCGCCGAGGACGAGACCGAGATGCGCGCCAAGTACGAGCGCTGCGTCGACGAGCTCGTCTTCGAGTTCGAGGACGAGCACGGAACGAAGGACAAGCTGGCCGAACACTAGGGAGGGTCCCCGGTCCATGCACGTGGTCAACAACCTGCCCAACGCCGTCCAGGAGGACGAGCACCTGTGGATACCGATGTCGGACGGTGTTCGCCTGGCCGCCAGGGTGTGGCGGGCGACCTCCTCCGACGTGTCCCCCGTCCCCGCGGTCCTGGAGTACCTCCCCTACCGCAGACGCGACCTGACGTCGGTGCGCGACTCCATGCACCACCCCTACATCGCCGGGCACGGCTACGCCTGCGTCCGCGTGGACCTGCGGGGTACCGGTGACTCGGAGGGCGTGCTCACCGACGAGTACCTGGAGCGCGAGCAGCTGGACGCCGAGGAGGTGCTGGCCTGGCTGGCCGAGCAGCCCTGGTGCAACGGCAAGACCAGCATGATGGGGCTGTCCTGGGGAGGGTTCGCCGCGCTCCAGGTGGCGGCCCGCCAGCCCCCGAGCCTGGGCGCGATCGTCATCAGCTCCTTCACCGACGACCGGTACGGCGACGACTTCCACTACATGGGCGGTTGTCTGCTGTCGGACAACCTCGCCGAGGCGGGGACGATGTTCTCCGCGGGCACCTGCCCGCCGGACCCGGTGACCGTCGGCGACGACTGGCGGCGGATGTGGCACGAGCGGCTGGAGGCCACCGAACCGTGGGTCCTGGAGTGGCTGCGCCACCAGCGGCGCGACGACTACTGGCGGCACGCGTCGGTGAGCGAGAACTACTCGAAGGTGCGCTGCCCGGTGCTGGCCTCCAGCGGGTGGGCGGACGGCTACTCCAACGCCGTCTTCCGGCTGCTGGAGAACCTGGAGGCGCCCAGGCGGGGGCTGATCGGCCCGTGGTCGCACCGCTACCCGCACATGGGCAGCCCCGGCCCGGCGATCGGCTACCTCCAGGAGGTCGTGCGCTGGCTGGACCGCTGGCTCAAGGGCAGGGAGAACGGTGTCGACGAGGGCCCGTCCCTGTGGGCGTGGATGCAGGACAGCGTGCTTCCCTCCACCGCCTACACCGAGCGCCCCGGCCGGTGGGTGCGCGAGGACGTGTGGCCCTCGCCGAGCGTGGAGTACCGCGGCTACCCGCTGGCCAGGTACCGGATCGGCCGGCCCGGCGAGGAGGTGCACTCGGAGTCGCTGACCGTGCGGTCGCCGCTGACCGTGGGCCAGTTCGCGGGCAAGTGGGCCTCCTACAACGCCCCGCCGGACCTGCCCTACGACCAGCGTGAGGAGGACGGCGGTTCCCTGGTCTTCGACAGCGACGTGCTGTCGGAGGACGTGGAGATCCTGGGCGCCGCCGAGGTGGAGCTGGACGTGTCGGTCACCGAACCGGTGGCCATGGTCGCCGCCCGGCTGGTGGACGTCGCGCCGGACGGCAGCGCCACGCGGGTGACCTACGGGCTGCTCAACCTCACCCACCGCGACGGCCACGAGCACCCCGAGAAGCTCGAACCCGGTGAGATCTACCGGGTGAAGGTCACGATGAACGGTGTCGCGCAGGCGTTCCCGGTGGGGCACCGCATCCGGCTGTCGCTGTCCACCTCCTACTGGCCGCTGGCCTGGCCGCCGCCCAAGCCCGCCCTGCTGACCGTGCACCCGGAGAACAGCAGGCTGCTGCTGCCGGTGCGTCCTCACTCCGAGGCGGACGAGCCGCACCCGGAGCCCTTCGGGGAGCCGGAGGCGGCGCCGGAGATCTCCACCACGCGCCGGGAGAAGCCGGAGCACAGCTGGACCGTCTACAGGGACCTCGTGGACACCCGGTCGGCCCTGGAGATCGTCAAGGACGGCGGCATCCTGCACTTCGACGACATCGACCTGGACGTCGGTCGGCGCGCCTACGAGTACTACGAGTCCGTGGCGGGCGACTTCACGTCCGCGCGCGGTGAGTCGACGTGGACGATGCGCTTCGCGCGGGACGGGTGGCGGACCCGGACCGAGACCCACACGTCGCTGGAGTGCACCGAGACCGAGTTCCGGGTGTACGCGACCCTGGACGCGTTCGAGAACGACGAGCGGGTCTTCTCCCGGCAGTGGACCGAGACGCTGCCCCGGGACCACCTGTGATCCGCGGCCGGTGACCCGCGGCCGTTCGCGGTCGGGGAACGGCGGGCGCCCCGGTCCTCACCGGACCGGGGCGCCCTCGTGTGCGCGGGACGCTCCGGTCCCGTGGAGGCGGGGCACACGTGTGTGGGAGACGTCCCGGTCCCGCGGAAGCGAGACGCACGCGTGCGCAAGGACGCCTCGACCCCCTGAAGACGGGACGCACATGTGCACGGGAACGCCCCGGCTCCGCAGAGGCGGGGCGCACGTGTACGCGGGAGACGTCCCGGTCCCGTGGAGGCGGGACGCACGTGCGCGAAAGACATCCCGGCCCCATCAAGGCGGGGCGCGCCGGACCGCGGCTTCGAGGGGTTCGGGCACCTCGCGAGCCCCGGCTCGCCGTGTCGAGGAGGGGCACGAAACCCCCGGCGGACGACCGCGAGGCCCCGGATCCGAAGCGGCCGGGTGTGCGAAGGCCGGGTGCACGGAGATCGGGCGGCGCACGGTGACCCCGCAAGTCACAGAAGTCCCATGCGTCCCTGTTCGGACACGCCCGGACCGGGGCAGGGGACGGAGTAGAAGTCTGGAACCAGCACGTGAGCGGCCAAGGCGGGGAGAACCGGGTCCGGCAGGCCCGCACCTCACCCGGCCTGGGAACACAAGAACCAGCTCAACGGCACTCATGAGGGTCGTGGGATCTACGGGAGCCGTGAGAGCTGCGGGAACCCGGTGCGGAACCAGGATCGGAACCGAAGGACCCAAGGCCGAAAACAGCAATTCACCGCAGCGAACCGATCGAGGGGACGGTCTCGATGCCCACAGAACACCAGGAGGCACACCGGCGTCAGGAAGCGCACCCGCCACAGGACGCGGGCTCCCGGCCGGAGGCGGAACTCCGGCCGGGGGCGCGCCGCCCCACCGCCGCGGAGGCGGCGCGCGTGCTGTCCTCGGTTCTGCTGCCCAACCTGGCGCGGGGCGTGATCGTGCGGCGCCCGCTGATGACGGGTCTGGTCGCCGGCCTGGACGCCGACCGCAGGGCGGTCTCCCTCCTGCGCGGCCTGCGCGAACGCCACGGCGACGACCCGCTGCCGCTGCGCCTGGCGGGGCGGCGGCTCGCCCTGGTCCTGTCCCCGGAGGACGTGGGCCGGCTCCTGCGGGAGACGCCCGAACCCTTCTCCCCCGGCGGCATGGAGAAGCGCGGCGCGCTCTCCCACTTCCAGCCGCACGGGGTGCTGGTCTCCGACCACGACGCACGGCCGGGGCGCCGCGCGGCCAACGTCGCCGCCCTGGTGCCGGGCCAGACGATCCACCCCGACGGGGACGTCGTCGCCGGACAGGCGGACGACGAGGCGCTGGCGCTCAGGTTGGCCCTGCGCGGCGGGGAGGTCCTGGACTGGCGCAGGTTCGCCGACTCCTTCCACGCCATGGCCCGGCGCGTGGTCTTCGGCTCGTTCGCCGCGGAGGACCGCCGCACGACCGAACTCCTGCACGCACTGCGCTCGCGCGCGAACTGGGCCTACGCGGCCCCGGCCGACCACGCGGCGAGGGAGGAGTTCCTCGGGCGGGTGCGCGCCAACATCGAACGCGCCGAACCGGGCAGCCTCGCCGCCCGCCTGGTCGCGGGGTCGGCTGCCGCGGAGTCGGCCACCGGGTGCCCCCACGGCGGGGACGGGCAGGGTCGCGGCGCGACGGCCCCCGGCGGGAGCGGGTCCGGCGGGGACGGCCAGGGCGCGGACGTACACCCGGAGGACCAGGTGGCGCACTGGCTGTTCGCGTTCGACGCGGCCGCCGTCGCCGCGTTCCGCTCCCTGGCGCTGCTGACCTCGCTCAGCCCCGGCGCCCACGCGGCCCGCGAGGAGGCGGACGGCCGCGAGGGGCTCGACCTGCCGCTGCTGCGGGCGACGGTGCGCGAGTCGGTGCGGCTGTGGCCGACCACGCTCATGGTGATCCGGGAAAGCACGCGGGAGACGGCCTGGCGGGAGGAGGTGTTCGAGGCGGGAACGGCCTTCCTGGTCGTGAGTTCCTACTTCCACCGGGACTCCTCCCGGCTTCCGTACGCGGACGCGTTCGAGCCGGAGGTCTGGCTCGACGGGCGCGCCGAGGCGGAGCCGGGGATCGTGCCCTTCAGCTACGGTCCCGCCGGGTGCGCGGCGCGCGACCTGGTTCCGCTGACGGTGTCGCTGTTCCTGCGCGCCCTGCTCCGGGGCCGGAACCTGACCCGCGTGGACGCGGGCGGGCCGCTGCCCGCCTCGGGGCTCCCCGCCTCGCTGAACCACTTCGCACTGCGGTTCTCGCTGTGAAAGCCCCGGTCCGGACCCGCCCCGGGTCCGGACCGGAAACGTTCGAGGAGGAGTCATGAGCGTCGTCGAACAGATGCTGGACACCCGCTCCGACCGCCGGGGCGACGGGATCGAGGAGAGGGTACGGGCCTGCATCGAGGCCTGCGGCGCGTGCGCGCAGGCGTGCGTGCTGTGCGCGGACTCCTGTCTGGGCGAACGGGCGGTGGCCGAACTGGTCGCGTGCGTGCGCCTGGACCTGGACTGCGCCGACGTGTGCGAGTCCACCCAGCGGGTGCTCTCGCGCCGGACCGGGGAGGACGACACCCTCGTCCGGACGCTGGTCAAGGCGTGCGCGGAGGCCTGCCGCCTGTGCGGCGAGGAGTGCGACCGCCACGCCGCCCGGCACGAGCACTGCTGGGTGTGCGCCGAGGCGTGCCGCCGCTGCGAGTGCGCGTGCCGTGAGCTTCTCGCGGCCCTGTGAGGGCCGCGCCCCCACCCGAAGGAGGAAGGCGATGGAGTGGGCGACACCCGGCGCGCTGTTCGGGATCCTGATGGCCCTCGTCATCCCGATCGGGGTGATCTTCCTGGTGCTGTGGATCATCCGCCGGGACACGATTCGCAAGCAGGAGGCCGTGCGCTCGCCGGACTACTGGAAGGAGCGGCCCGAGGGCAGGCGGTACCCGACCGGCTGGGACAGGGACAGCATGCCGGGGCTCGGGACCGCCCGGCCCGGGGAGGGGACCGCGGGGACCTCGTCCGGTGAGGACTGGAAGCCGCCACCCGAGGGCGGGGACCCGCCCGACCGGGGGGCCGCGCCTCCGGACGACGACTGGCGGCCGCCGCCCGCGGGGCGGTGACCCCGGCTCCGCGGCGGCCGGGCTGCCAGGCCCGGTCGGCGAAGCCCCGCCCCGGGCCGAGGCCGCGACCGGCGGCCGGGATCAGACCCGGTCGGCCGGGAAGCCGCCGGTGGCGACCGGACCCCACCGCTTCGGGGTGACGCGGACGAGGGACTTGCCCTGGCGGCGCATGGCCTCGCGGTACTCGTCCCAGTCGGGGTGCTCGCCGGAGATCACGCGGAAGTACTCGACCAGGGGCTCGACCGCGTCCTCCCCGTCGATGACCTCGGCCTCCCCGTCGACCTGGACCCAGGCGCCGTCGAAGTCGTCGGACAGGACCACGACGCTGACCCGGGGGTCGCGCCGGGCGTTGCGGGTCTTGGCCCGCTCGGGGTAGGTGGAGACCACGATCCGGCCCTGGGTGTCGACGCCGCAGGTCACCGGGGAGGCCTGGGGCCCGCCGTCCGCGCGGCGGGTGATGAGGAGCGCGTGGTGGCGGGGGCGCACGAACTCCAGCAGGCCGTCGAGGTCGACACGGGTGTTGGTGGCGATCGAAGGGCTCATCTTCTCGCTTTCGCTGTTCGCGGGTCCGCGCGCGCCTCGCGCGGACCGGGACAGCGTATCCGCCTGTGGGCGGGGCAGGGCGGGGCCGACGCACGGCCCCGGACGGGGCCTCGGTTCAGTCGCGGCCGGAGTCGGAGCGGTCCCGGTCGGACGGGGTGTGGAGTGCCAGGAACTCCCTGCTGCGCCGTCTGCGCAGGAGCCGCACCGGGAGCATGAGGCACGGGGTCAGGACACAGGCGAGGGTGACTGTCCCCAGCAGGGCGCGCGGAAAGTCCAGTGCCCCATCGGAGGGCAGTGCGAGGGCGCCCAGGGCGCAGACGGCCGCGACCAGGGCCGCCACCGCCACCGGGATCCTCACGGAGGGGGCGTTGAGCACCTGCTCGGACTGGAGGGCGGCCACACGGTTGGTCTCGGGGTCGGCGCCGGGTCGGCCGAGGATCAGCCGGTCCGTGGCGGCGCGCAGTGTCTCGGGGGCGATGGCGGCCCGCACCGCCGGGTCCTGGGACACCCGCGGGCGCGGCGGCGTGACGAACAGGGCCATGAACGAGCTGAAGACCGCTCCGGCGACGATGCCGTACAGGAGCGAGGTCCACGGGTCGGACCCCAGCAGCAGGAACTGGGCGAAGCCCATGACGCAGCCGAGGGAAAGGCCCTGGTAGAGACCGTAGAAGACCTTCCTGCTGCGTTCGCTCCGATTGGCACGGAGGCGGAGACGGGTGAGGGGGTCCCGGGGATCGGGAGCGGCGTGCGCGGAGGGGTCGCTCATGCGGGAAGCCTATCCGTCTGCCGCGCGGGCAGGCCGGTCCCGGGGCCGCCGCCGGTCGGTGCCGTCCCGGGACAGTAGCCGGTTCACTTCGCGGTCGCGGCCTTGACGAGCGGCGCGTCGCGCACGAGCATCCGGAACCCGACGCCGTAGTACAGCCCGCGCGCCTCGGGGTGCCCCGGCGCGCCCAGGCAGGCGACCGTCGCGTGCGTGGCCCCGGCCTTCCTCGCCAGGCGCATCCCGTGCAGGAGCATCGCCCTGCCCAGCCCCCGGCGCCGGTAGTCCGGGTGCGTGCCGACCGGCTCGAACTCGACGGTCCCGTTGGTCTCGTCGAGCCACATGATGGTCGAGGAGGCCATCGTCCCGTCCGGCGCCTCCACCAGGACGTGCAGGTCGCCGCGGTACCCCGCCGTGCGCCGGACGTCCCGGTAGGCCTCGGCCGTGTACGCCGAGGGGGCCCAGGCGTCCAGGTGGGCCCGGACCGCGGCCTCCGGCCCGGCCTCGTCGGCGGTGCGGAACCGGAATCCGGTCGGCAGCACCGGCTGTTCCACGTCGGTGAGGTCGCGCTCGTTGAGCTGGGTCCAGGTCCCGTCGTCGCCGAGCGATTCGGGGTCGGTCCGGTAGCCGTGCGCCGCCCACCTTTCCAGGGCGAACCCGTCGGCGGCGCTGGGCAGCACCGTGCGTTCGAGGCCCGCCGCCGTGGCGTCGTACCAGGCGATCACCTCGTCGACCAGCCCGGCGTGGTCGGGGTGGACCTGGTGCATCAGGTAGGCGCCGGTGACGTCCCTGACCGAGCCGTCGCTCAGTCTCACCCGGCGCGGAAGGCGGACCCAGCCCCACGCCACCGGTTCCCCGCCGGAGAACCACAGCCGACGCGGCCAGGTCGCGCCGTCGCTGGCGTGCCCCCTGCCCCAGTTCCAGGCCAGCTCGCCGAACGAGGCGTCGCTGTTCACCAGGTCCGGGCGGATCGCGGTGACGCGTTGCGCCAGCCCCTGCATGAGCCGCACGTCCTCGGCGGTCACAAGTTGGGAACCCGTCATGGTGCGCCACTGTGTCAGGTCGCCGCGGAGCCGTCGAGCGGTTTTCCGTGGCCGCTGAATGCCATCCCCGCGTGCGCGGGGAGCACGGCGAGAAGGCTCCGTCGCTCGCGTCCATGGGGGGACCATCCCCGCGTGCGCGGGCTACCAAAAAGCTGTAGCTCCAGGAGACCAAACCTACAGAGCGCCATCCCCCTCTGCCCGGGGAACCACCACACACCACCACTCTCCTTTCACCCAGCCCGGATTCGTCGCACACCCCTCCCCGCCTCTGGAAGCGGCACGGGTCCATGCCCCGACCAGGGACTCCGGCGGTAGCGACCGGGAACGCTGGGTAGCTGGTGTAGGCGCTGTCCGTCGCACGGGGGCCGACGGCGTCTGGACCTGATCGGGAGGGGCAGAGAATGCAGCACAGGAGCGTGTGGACGGTCGTGGAGAACCGGCCGGAGTTTCCCCGTCTGAACCAGCACGTGGAGGTCGACGTCGCGGTGGTGGGAGGCGGCATCGTCGGACTGACCACCGCGCTGCTGGCGCGGCGGGCCGGTGCGGGCAGCGTCGCGGTGCTGGAGGCGGGGCGCCTGGGACAGGGCACGACGGGGCACACCACCGGCAAGGTCACCTCCCAGCACGGGCTGGTCTACGCGGGGCTGGTCGACCGCTACGGCCAGGATCGGGCCCGCCTGTACGCCGACGCCAACCAGGCCGGGGTGGAACTGGTCGCCGAACTCGCCGGTGAGTACGGCATCGACTGCGACCTCACCCGCGCGCCCGCCGTGGCCTACACCCGCGACCCCGGGCAGCGCCGGACCCTGGAGGAGGAGGCGGCCGCCGCCGAACGCCTGCGCCTTCCGGCGTCGCTGGTGGAGACGACCGACCTGCCCTTCGGGATCGAGGCGGCGGTACGGTTCGACCAGCAGCTGCACTTCCACTCGGGCCGCTACGTCGCCGGTCTGGCCGAGGCTCTGTCGGCGGCCGGCGGGCAGGTGTTCGAGCACACCCGCGTGCTGGAGGTGGAGGAGGAGCGGGACGGCACCGTGCGGGTGCGCACCGACGACGCAACGGTCCGCGCCAACTCCGTGGTGGTGGCGACGCTGCTGCCGATCAACATGATCGGGGGGTACTTCGCCAGGACGCGCCCCTTCCGGTCCTTCGGGCTGGCGGCCCGGCTCCACGGTCCGGCACCCCAGGAGATGGCGATCTCCATCGACTCGCCCAGCAGGTCCACGCGGCCGTGGCTGGACCGCGGCCCCAACGGGCTGATCGTGGTGGGCGGCGGTCACGAGACCGGCACCGGGCAGGACACCCAGGCGTTGTGGGACGACCTGGAACAGTGGACCAGGTCCACCTTCGACGTGGACGCGGTGGAGTACCGCTGGTCGGGCCAGGACTACACCACGGCCGACCAGGTGCCCTACATCGGCCGTTCGTCGATGAACGACCGGATCCTGGTGGCGACGGGGTTCAACAAGTGGGGCCTGAGCAACGGCACCGCCGCCGCCGTCATCCTGAGCGACCTCCTCCAGGGCCGCGACAACCCCTGGCTGGCGGTGTTCGACGCGACCCGCGTCGGTGACGCCAAGGCCGTGGGGCGGCTGATCAAGGACAACCTCAAGGTCGGCGCGGACATGGTCGGCGGGCACCTGGGGCGGCTGTATCCCCACCACGCCCGCCACCTGGACCGGGGTCAGGGCGGCGTCATCGAGGTCGACGGCGACTCCGTCGGCGCGTACCGCGACGAGCGGGGCGAGCTACACGCCGTCAGCCTGAACTGCACCCACCTGGGCTGCCGACTGTCCTGGAACGCGGCGGAGACCAGCTGGGACTGCCCCTGCCACGGCTCCCGGTACGACACCGACGGCAGCGTGCTCAACGGTCCGGCGGTCAAGCCCCTGCCCACCGTCGACCTCGACGGCGCCTGACCCCCACCGTCGGATCCAGGGTTCCGTCCCGAGGTGCCGGGCGCGCGCGTACCGGGCCCGGTCCTCGGGTCGGCTCGAAGGCCTACCGTGGGCACATGGTGTTGATACGGGTCTTCGAAACCGCCGAGGAGCGCTGAACCGATGTCGCTGGCCGAACGCCTCCAGAGCCTGTTCGTGGCCATGGCAGCCGTGGCGGGTCTGGCCGCGGGCCTGCTGCTGCCTGTCGGCCCGGCGGCCGAGCACGTGGTGCTGCCCGCCCTGCTGGCGATGCTCACCGCCGTGTTCGTGCAGATGGACGCCGCCCACGTGGGCGAGGTCGGGCGTGCCAGGACCCTGGTCGCCGTCAGCCTGGTGCTCAACTTCGTGTTCACCCCGCTCCTGGCCTGGGCTCTGGGAGCGGGGCTGCTCGGAGGCGAACCGGACCTGCGCATCGGTCTGCTGTTGCTGCTGGTGACCCCGTGCACGGACTGGTACCTGGTCTTCACCGCCATGGCGCGCGGGCACACCGGCATCGCCGCCGCCCTGCTGCCGGTCAACCTCGTCCTCCAGCTCGTGCTGCTGCCGGTGTACGTGCTGCTGCTGGGCGGGCTGGCCGCCATGGTCGACGCCGCCACCCTGGCCGAGTCGGTCCTGCTCGTCCTCGTCGTCCCGCTGGCCCTGGCCGCGGTGCTGCGGTGGGCCTCATACCGGTTCAAGGGGGCCGCCTGGCGCGAGCGGTACGTCACCGGACCGGCCTCGCGCCTGGTCCTGCCGCTGCTGTACGCGGCCGTGCTGGCGATGTTCGCCTGGCAGGCCCGCACCGTCCTGGAACACGGCGCCGACCTGCTCGCCCTGCTGCCGCCGCTGGCGGTCTTCTTCGTGGCGCTGCCCCTGATCGCCACCGGCCTGTCCCGGCTGCTGCGCCTGCCGGCGGACCAGGGGGTCACCCTGGTCATGACCACCACGGCCCGCAACTCGCCCATCGCGCTGGCCGTCGCGGTCGCGGCCTTCCCCGACCGGCCCCTGATCGCGGTGGCGTTGGTGGTGGGACCGCTGGTGGAACTGCCCGTGCTGGCCCTGCTCGCGCAGTTGGTGAGGGTGCGGCCTCCCGCCGCGAACGGGTCCGCTCCGGCCCGGACCCGCCAGGGGCACGGGCACGAGCGCTGACCCTTCGAACTCCGGCTCCTCGACGCCACGTCAGGGCGCGTCGCCGCCCCCGTCCGGAGCCTCCTCCCGAAGGAGGGCGCTCAGACGCTTGAGCACCCGCAGCTGCGCGGGGTTGTACAACTGCACCATGGCCTCGGCCATCGTGCGTTCGGCGCGCTCCGCACCGCCCGGCGCGTCGCCGGCGGGGTCGGCCGACCACGGGTCCTCCTCACTCCGTCTGCGCACGACCGGCAGCATGCGCGCGGCGAGGCGGTCGATCGCGGCGCCGTCCGCGTCCTCGGGCAGGTCCTCGAACTCCTCGTCCGTCTCGTCGGGGTCGCTGATCAGTTCGCGGAACTTCTCGACGGACCTCTCGCTGAGGACGGTCGAGTAGACCATCAGCAGTGATCGCTGCCGGTCGGAGAGCTCGTGGGAGACCGGCGCGAACGCGGGGGGAACGTAGGCCGGTGCGCGGTGGCGCAGGATGACGGCCAGCTCCGCCCGCACGCGGTTGAGCCGGTCGACCGTCGCCTCCAGCTCCTTGTCCAGCACGCGGATCGCCTCGTCCGGGTCCTCGTCCGCCCGTCCCATCGACGCCACCTCCGACAGCGGGACGCCCAGATCGCTCAACCGCTTGATCTGGAGCAGACGGACCAGGTGGGCGACCTGGTACTGCTTGTAGCCGTTCGCCGTCCGCTCCGGCACGTCCAGCAGGCCGACCTCGTGGTAGTACCGGACGGCCTTGACCGTCGTGTTGGCGAGCTCGGCGAGCTGCTGAGTACTCCAGGCCACGCGATGCCTCCTCCTCCGCCGCCGCGACCGCGGGTGGCGTCACGCCCCACGCGGACACACAGTCCACACCCTGCCCCGGGGGCAGGGTAAAGCGGCGCACCCTCGTTCGCCCCCGCCCGTACGCCGTCCCCGACGCCGGACGGCTCCCGGGCTTGACCCTGCCCCGAGGGCAGCCTCTGGAATGGGGACGAACGCCGATCGTGACCGGTTCGCTACCGAGCACGCCGGGTACGCCCCGGCGGCTCCGCGAACCCCGTCGATCAACCCCACAGAACACGGAGCCAGACACGTGCGAAGCCTTCGCAAGCCCTTCCGGATCATCCGCGCGAACCTCGGCGCCTACCTCGTGATGAACGCGATCGCCTACGGCGTGTTCCTCGTCGGCGTGGGGGCGGCCCTGGCCTTCCCCGAACTGAACGCCGCCCAGGTCGGCTCCCAGCGGGAGGACGGGACGGCCGACCTGGTGGGTGAGCTGTTCGCGAACCCCTGGCTGTTCGGTCTGACCATCTTCGGAGTCAACGTGCTGACCGTCGCCCTGCTGAGGATCATGCTGCCCTCGATGATCGTGCCCTTCGCCGGGATCCCCCTCTTCGCCCACAAGGCGTACGAGACCGGCGTGATCCTCGCACCCCTCGACGCGGCCACGGCCACGCTGATGATCCCGCACTCGCTGGCGGTCCTCATCGAGTTCCAGGCCTACGCCCTGCTCATGCTCGGTGCCTACCTCATCGGGAGGGCCTGGCTGCGCCCCGCGGCGGTCGGCGCCCCCGACCGCCGCCGCGGCTACCTCCACGGCCTCCGGCAGGCCGGCTGGCTGGGCCTGCCCGCGCTGGCGCTGTTCGTCGTCGGCGCGGCCTACGAGGCCTTCGAACTCGTCTACATCGTCCCCCGCATGCTCGCGGGCTGATCCCGAAGCGTCAGCGGGACGGAAGGACCGCCAGCTGAGCACCCGGCCGCCCACGACGACCGGGTGCCCGCGCGTCGGCGCTGACGCCGAGCCGGTCCCCGCCGGTCCGGGGGACGCCCGGGCCACACCACCGCCTCCCGGTCCGCGGCCCTGGCGCCGCAGACCCTCGGGGAGTTCTTCGCCGGACGCGCATGGTCGTCGGACTCGACGCCCGCGGGCCGACTGCGGACTACCCCCCGACGGCGCGGCCCGCGTAGTCGGGCGCGGGTTCGGCGAGGGCGGCCAGGCGCGCGGCGGCCTCCTCGGGGAAGGGGACCGCCCGGCCCAGCGCCTGGTCGACGTGGAGCGCCATCAGCTCCTCGGTCGCCACCAAGGCGTCACCGACCCGCATCTCGTGGCAGATCCGCACCTTCTTGGCGCCTGGTCGCTCCGGGCCCGGACCGACCACCCGGGTGCGGACCTCGACCTCGTCGTCCGCGGCGACCTCGCGCAGGTAGCGCACGTGCGCCTCCACCGTGTACAGCGAGCAGCCGGACCGCTCGCGGTAGGCGGCGTCCAGGCCGACCCGGTCCATCAGCGCGTCCGTCGCGAACCCGAAGACCAGGACGTAGTAGGCCTCGCTGAGGTGGCCGTTGTAGTCGATCCACTCGGGCCGCAGCCGCTGGGTGAGCGTCGCGCTCACGCGTCCGCCCCCGCCCGCTCGGCGGCCTCGGCGGCCTCCGCGCGTTCGACCTCCTCCAGCGCGCGGGCCACCGCGATCAGGCGGCGGTCGCGCTGGGCGATCAGTTCGGCGGTGGAGCGCCCGGCCACGACCTCGTCCGTGCCCGCGACCATGCGGTCGCGCAGCTCTGCGGTGAGTTCGGGCGCCTCCAGGCGGGTCCACGGGGACTTCAGGGACGGGCCGAAGTGGTCGAGCATGTGCGCCATGCCGCCCTCTCCCCCGGCCAGGTGGAAGGTCAGGCAGGGGCCGAAGAAGGCCCAGCGCAGCCCGGGGCCGCTGGTCATCGCCAGATCGATCTGCTCGACGGTCGCCTCCCCCTCGGCGACCATGTGCAGGGCCTCGCGCCAGGCGGCCTCCTGGATCCGGTTGCCGATGAATCCCGGCAGCTCCCGCTCCATGGTGATCACCGACTTGCCCGCGGCGCGGTAGAAGTCCGAGGCCCAGTCGACGGCCCAACGCTCGCTGCGCTCGCCGCCGACCACCTCGACCAGGGGCACCAGGTAGGGCGGGTTGAACGGGTGTCCGACCACGAGCCGCCCCGGTGTGCGGGCCCCCACCTGCATCTCGCTCATGCCGTAGCCGGAGGTGGACGAGGCGATGACCACGCCCTCGGGGGTGGCGGCGTCGATCTCGGCCAGCAGGTCGACCTTCAGGTCCAGGCGCTCCGGAGCGCTCTCCTGGACGAAGTCCGCGTCGGCCACGGCCTCTGCCAGCGTGTCCACGACCCGCAGGTTCGCCGTGGAGGCCCCCTCGGACAGGCCCAGCTCCTCCAGGGCGGGCCAGGCCGAGGAGACCAGCCCGCGCAGCCTGCTCTCGGCGTCCGGGGCGGGGTCCCAGGCGACCACCCGGTAGCCGCGGCCCAGGAAGTGGGCCACCCAGCCGCCCCCGATGACACCCGCTCCGACGCAGGCGACCGTGCGCACGGCCTCGGGGGTGGTTCTCGCGTTCTCCGTCATCGTGCTCCTCGTGTGGTCGGCGGTTCGTGTGGGGCGGCGGTTATGCGGCGCCGCGGAGCCCGAGCATGGCGCGGGTCTCGTCCGGTGTGGCCACCCGGGCGCCGAGCTGCTCGATGATGTTGACGGCCTTCTCGGTGAGCTGGCCGTTGGTGGCCTTCACCCCGCGGCTGAGGTAGAGGTTGTCCTCCAGCCCCACCCGGGCGTGCCCGCCGAGCAGCACCGACTGCGCCACCCACGGCATCTGCTTGCGGCCGATGGAGAAGCTCGCCCACTGCGCGCCCTCCGGGAGCAGGTTCACCATCGACTGGAGGACACCGGGGTCCGACGGCGCCCCGTAGGGGATGCCGGTGCACAGCTGAAACAGCGACGGGTCGTCGATGAGGCCCTCGGCGTGCATGGTCTTGGCGAACCACAGCTGGCCGGTGTCGAAGATCTCCAGTTCGGGGCGGACCCCGAGTTCCTGGATGCGCCTGGCGCCCGCGCGCAGCATGTCCGGGGTGGAGATGTACACCTGGCTTCCGTCACCGAAGTTCAGGCTGCCGCAGTCCAGGGTGCAGATGTCGGGCAGCAGTTCCTCCACGTGCGGCAGGCGGTCCAGGCCGTTGACGAGGTCGGTGCCCTCCTCGAACTCGAGCGGGTCCTCCTGGCCGATCACCAGGTCGCCGCCCATGCCCGCCGTGAGGTTGATGACGATGTCCACGCCGGTCTGGCGGATGCGGTCGACGACCTCCCGGTAGAGGGCGTTGTCGCGGGAGGGGGCGCCCGTCTCGGGGTCGCGGACGTGGATGTGCACCACGCTGGCGCCGGCCTCGGCGGCCTCGACCGCGGCGGCGGCGATCTGCTGGGGCGTCACCGGCACGTGCTCGCTGCGGCCGACGGTGTCCCCGGCGCCGGTGAGGGCGCAGGTCAGGATGGGTTTGGGGTTCATAGTGTCGCTCATGGCGGTGCTCCGTCTCCGTGCGTGTGCGGGGTTGCGGGTTCTGTGAACGGGCGGCCCTCGGGGCCGGAGGGGGCGTTTTCGGGCGCGCGGAACCGAGGTCGGGGCTCCGGAGGGGGTCGGGTCGGATACGGGCCGGCTCAGTCCCCCGGGACGTCGCTGGGGCCCGGGACGTCGCTGCCGCCTGGGATATCGCTGTCACCCGGGAGGTCACTGTTGCCTGGGATATCGCTGCCATCTGGGACGTTGTTGCCACGTGGGATATCGCTGTCCCCCAGGGCGCCGCGACGGCCCAGGACGTCGCTGTCGATGACCGAGCGCAGGGTGTCACGCATGTGGGCGACCGACCGCCCGGGCATCCCGGTCATGACCTGGATGCCCATGCCGTCGATGAGGGCGGTGAGGCGTCTGGTCATCTCCTCGACGTCGAAGTCGGCGAAGACTCCGCTCTCCCTACCCTCGCGCAGGGTGCGGGCGATGGTCTCGTGCCAGCGCAGGTAGGAGTCGGTGTGCAGCCCGCGCATCCTCGGGTCCAGCGCCGCCGCCGTCCACACCTGGAGCCAGATCGACCACTCCAGCCGCAGGCGCTCGGAGTCGGGGAGCTGGAGTTCGATGAGCCGCAGAAGGCGTTCGTAGGGGTCCTCGATGGTGTGCAGCCCCGCGACCTGACGGTCGAAGGCCTGCTTCACCGAGTGGCGCAGCGCCTCCACCAGCAGGTCGTTGAGGGTCGGGAAGTAGTAGTGGACGGTGGCGCTGGACGTCCCGCAGGCCTGGGCGATCTGGGCGACGCGGACCGAGTGGAAGCCGCGTTCGGCGATGAGGGTCCACGCGGCCTCGATAATCTGGAGCCTGCGGTTGTGCTCCCGGGCGGCCGCGGGGTGGTCCGCCAGGCTCGCGGAGGTCGGCCGTACCGCCGACGAGTCACGCGGTACCGCCGAGACCGTCTCCGCGTCGTCCTTGCCGTTGAGCAGCCAGTTGACCGTCACCCCGGTCTCGTCGGCGATACCGGCCAGTTCCAGGGCGGTGAAGCGCCGGGTGCCGGTCAGGGACTTGGAGAGTTTGCTGGGGTCGATGCCGAGTCTGGTCGCGAACTGGCGCTGGGAGAGGCCGGATCGGCGGATCGCCTCGCGGGCCCTGCCGCGCACGTCGTCGGCCACGTTGTCGCTCACGGTGGGAACGTAACAGCACGATGGCGATTTTCGCAACGCGGACGTGGTTGTCACTTCGTTACAGAGGCATCGGCCCGAGCGCCCCACTACCCAGGAAACCCTTGCTACCAAACGCTTTTCCCCATAACGGCAGCGCACAGCGGCGGGCGGAGAACAACGGTGAGGCGATTCTGACTGGTTGATTAGTCAAGCGCAACACAGTAGTAACTGGATAGCCCACGCCCTCGACCCCGGAGGTGACCCGAGCTATCCGCTGGAACATCGACAAAACAGTCTTCTGGCCCGCGCTGATCATGGTGATCGGCTTCAGCGCGCCGTTCGTGATCGCGCCGCAGACGGGTGAACGCCTGCTCGGCGAGGTCCTGTCCTGGCTCCAGTCCGACCTGGGCTGGGTGTACATGTGGTTCGTCGCCGCACTCGCGGTACTGCTCGTCTGGCTGCTCTTCAGCAGGTACGGCCGCATCAGGATGGGCGGCCCCGACGACCGCCCCGAGTTCTCCACCCCCACCTGGCTCGCGATGATCTTCACCGCCGCGATCGGCGGCGGCCTCATGTACTGGGGGATCATCGAGTGGGCGCACTACCACGTGGATCCCCCGTTCCAACTCGAACCGCACAGCGCCGAGGCCGCCGAGTGGTCGGCCACCTACCCCCTCTTCCACTGGGGTCCCACCGCCTGGGCGGTCTTCTGCGTACCGACCCTGGCCCTGGCCTACGCCTACCACGTGCGTAGAATCCGCCGCCTGCGCCTGAGCGAGGCCTGCCGCGGGGTGCTCGGCGACCGCGTCGACCGCTGGCCGGGGCGCCTGATCGACGTCTTCTTCATCCTCGGGATGATCGGGGCGGCGGGGACCTCGCTGGCCCTGGCCGTGCCCACCGTCGCCGAGGGCGCCTCCCGCATGCTGGGCTTCGAGCCGGGCGCCACCCTCAACACCATCGTCATCGGTCTGTGGACCGTGCTGTTCGGGGGCAGCGTCGCCCTGGGCCTGCACCGCGGCCTCAAGCGCCTGGCCAACCTCAACCTCTACCTGGCCGCCGCCCTGGGCGTCCTGGTCCTGGTGCTGGGCCCGGCGGTCTTCGTCATCGACACCTTCACCAACAGTGTCGGCATGCTCGCCCAGAACATCGTGCGGATGAGCACCTACACCGATCCGGTGGGCGGGTCCGGCTTCGAGGAGATCTGGACGGTCTTCTACTGGGGCTGGTGGATCTCCTACGGACCCTTCGTCGGCATGTTCTGCGCCAAGATCTCCAAGGGACGCACCGTCCGGCAGATCATCGTCGGCATGTGCGGCTTCGGCAGCCTGGGCTGCTGGCTCTCGTTCGCGCTGCTCGGCAACTCCAGCATGGCCTTCGAGCTGAGCGGGCAGGCGCCCATCGTCGACACCCTGGAGGCCGAGGGCGCGGTCTCGGCCATCTTCGCCACGCTGGAGGCGTTCCCGCTCAGCTGGATCATCACCCCGCTGTTCCTGCTGCTGTTGCTGGTCTTCCTGGCCACGACACTGGACTCCGCGTCCTACATCATGGGCTCGGCCACCTCCCGTGACCTGCCCAACGAGATCGAGCCCTCCCGGGCCAACCGCGTGCTCTGGGCCGTCGTCCTCGCGGCGGTGTCGGTCTCGGTGATGTCGGCCGGAGGAACCGACGCGTTGCAGACCCTGTCGGTCGTGACCGCCTTCCCGCTGATCTTCATCCTGAGCCTGGTCGCCGCCTCCCTGGTGCGCTGGCTCCGCGAGGACGAGCGCTACCGTTCCGGCACTCCGGCCCCCGGGGCCGGTACTGGAACCGAGCCCGGTCTCGACCCGGATCGGGGGAAGGAACCGGGACTGGACACGCCTCCTTCGCCGCCGGCGACGGCTGCGAGGTGACCCCCCGCACCCGGTGACGCCCGGGTCGGTCCGGAGCGGTCCAGAACCGTCCGGGGCGGTCCGGCTCCGGTAGCGGGCTCGCGTCCGCCGGACCGCCGGGGCCCGGCACCGCCGTGGTCGGTGCCTTCGGGATGGGCCGTGTCCGCGGACTTCGGGCCGGGTAGCGGCCCGCCCCGGTGTCCGCGCCCCGTTCGGTCCCCGGACTCCGGGCGGGGCCGCCCGGGGTGCGGCGGAGGCTCACACGGCCACATGTGGCCAGGAGATCCGCCACGAGGCGTATCGGAACGGACACTAAACTACGCTCTGGTTCCGCTTCGACGGCTCCGCAACCGTGGAGACCCGCCATACGGGGCACGGCACGAGCCGACCGTGGCGGACCCCTGCCCTGCCGTTCTCCGGCCCGACACTCCCCCGACAGCAAAGGCGCCCATGGAACCCCAGCCCCCACAGCACGGCCCGACCACCCACCCGGAGCGGGTTCCCCTCCCCGGGCCGGTGCGTGGCCTGGCCGCGGTGCTCTGGACCTCCGCCGCCATCTCCTTGACCGTGCTCGTCCTCAACATGACCACCGCACCCATGTTCGGCGTCGAGCCCGGATACGCGTTCGGCGCCTCGCTGCCCCACACCGTCATCGGCGTGCTCATGGCAGTGGCAGCGTTCCCCGTCACCCGCGGCCGTTCCTGGGCCCGGACCATGGCCAAGGTCGTCCTCATCATCCAGATCGTGCTGCAGTCGATGCTGCTGCTCGGCGGAAACAGCGTCATCTGGGCGCTGTTCCTGCTCCCCCTGGCCATCGCCGGAGTGGTCCTGCTGCACCGGCCCGTGTCCCAGTGGTTCTTCGCGTTCCACGCCCAGGCCGCCGGTCAGGGGCACACCCAGCAGTACACCCACCATCCGCACCACCAGATGAACCAGGGCTACTACCCGCCCCAGCAATACCCGCAGCAGCAGTACCCGCAGCAGTCTTACGAGCAGCAGCCACCACAGAGTGGCCCCTGGGACCAGAATCCCCGCCAGCAGTAGTCCGTGGTATGTCGGTGCGTGCGCGGGGAGCACCCCAACAGGTCCTGGGTCCGGGCTGAAGCGTCGGAACCATCCCCGCGTGCGTGGGGAGCACGGAGGAGCGGGGCTCCTGCGGGGCGGTTCCCTGGGACCATCCCCGCGTGCGCGGGGAGCACGCGCGCACCGGGCACGCGGGCAGCAGCAGCACGGGACCATCCCCGCGTGCGCGGGGAGCACGGAACCTGAGTTCCCAGCCGAACCCACCCATCGGGACCATCCCCGCGTGCGCGGGGAGCACGAGCACGCCGAGGCCAGCGCACGCAACCTCGCGGGACCATCCCCGCGTGCGCGGGGAGCACCGCCTGGGCGTGCGCGTCGACGGGGTCTGGTCGGGACCATCCCCGCGTGCGCGGGGAGCACGCCGCCGAGTCCGCGGTCGGCGCCGAGCACGAGGGACCATCCCCGCGTGCGCGGGGAGCACAGGGTCGTGTGGGTGTCGCCGGACGGGGACGAGGGACCATCCCCGCGTGCGCGGGGAGCACCGGGACGGGATGTCCCCGCCGAAGCTGAGGTTGGGACCATCCCCGCGTGCGCGGGGAGCACCAGCCGATGCGGTCGGCCATGCGGGAGAGCAGGGGACCATCCCCGCGTGCGCGGGGAGCACAGGGTGGATTCAATTGGTGGTCGCAACACCTTGATTCTGGAGGTGTCGATGCGTGAACCACAAGGCTGGACCTGGGAACCGCCAGGCCCACCACCCCCACGATCACTCAGGACACCCTCGTTGCGCCGCGAGGCGGAACGCCAGTTCTGGCACCACATCACCCAGGGCATGACCAGCGAGAACGCCGCTGTCATGGTCGGCGCGTCGCGCGTGGGCGGCAACCGATGGTTCCGCGAACGTGGCGGCATGGCAACTTTCCTGCTCACCCCACTCCAGGGCCGCTACCTATCGTTTCAAGAGCGCGAAGAGATCGCGGTGCTCCATGCCCAAGACGTCGGGGTCAGACAGATCGCCCGCCAGATCAATCGCGACCCGGCCACCGTCTCCCGGGAGCTGCGCCGCAACGGTACCGCTCACCGCGGCCGTCTCTACTACCGGGCGTTCATCGCCCAGAAAAAAGCGGAGGGCAGAGCCCAACGACCCAAACCGGCCAAACTCCTAGGCAACGAACCACTGCGCCAGTACGTGCAAGAGCGGTTGTGCGGGCACATCCAACGCAGCGACGGCACACCGGTGCCCGGGCCGCGAACGCCACCGTGGAAGGGACGTAACCGACCTCGGCGCAAGGACCGCCGATGGGCCACCTCCTGGAGCCCGGAGCAGATCTCCCGGCGCCTGAGGAGGGATTTCCCTGATGATGAGTCCATGCGTATCTCTCACGAGGCCATCTACCAAGCGCTTTATGTGCAGGGGCGGGGCGCGCTCAAACGCGAGTTGGTCGCGTGCCTGCGCACCGGTCGCGCGTTGCGGGTGCCGCGAGCCCGAGCTCGCGCTCGGGCAGGCTCTCATGTGGCCGCGCAGGTGATGATCAGCCAGCGACCCGCTGAGGCCGCCGACCGGGCGGTGCCGGGCCACTGGGAGGGGGATCTGATCCTGGGGACAGGGCGGTCGGCGATTGGCACCTTGGTGGAGCGCAGCACCCGGTTCACCATGTTGGTTCATCTGCCCGGGTGGGGACGCCCCGGTGGGTCGGGTGCGGGGGTGATGCGTCAGGCGTTGGTCGCGCAGATGGTGGTGTTGCCCGAGCAGTTGCGGCGTTCGTTGACGTGGGATCAGGGCGGGGAACTGGCTCAGCATGTCCGGTTCAGGGTCCAGACCGGAATCGCGGTGTATTTCGCTGATCCGCACAGTCCGTGGCAGCGGGGTACGAACGAGAACACGAACGGGTTGTTGCGGCAGTACTTTCCCAAGGGCACGGATCTGGCGCGGTGGAGTGCGCAGGATCTGCAGGCTGTTGCCGCGGCGTTGAACGGGCGTCCGCGTAAGACGTTGGGGTGGAAGACTCCGGCTGAGGCTTTGGAAGAACAGCTAGCCTTGCTACAACAAGCCGGTGTTGCGACCACCGATTGAATCCGGTC